>DAIOWB010000032.1:0-16241 GCA_036758725.1 Lacibacter sp. | reverse complement strand
TCTGGACACCCGATGTATATGATGGAGCTCCAACCGTATTTACATCGTTTATGGCTTCTATTGTAAAAGTGGCTGTCTTCATTGGGTTTTTGAATTTGTTTGCAAACGGGTTTGGTAAAATGCCAGAAAAATGGCAACTATCTATTGCCATCATTACTGCGTTAACTCTTTTAATAGGAAATATTACTGCCGTTTATCAGCAAAGCGTAAAGAGAATGCTCGCCTATTCAAGCATAGCACAAGCAGGTTTTATGTTACTGGCTGTGTTTGCAATCAACGATATGTCAAAGCAGGGTTTATTACTTTATGCAGCCGCTTATTGTTTGGCAACCGTTGGCATTTTTGCAGTGCTTGTAAAAATGAAAGATTTTACTTTTGATGGATTTAATGGCTTAGCAAAAAAAGAACCTCTTATAGCATTAGTTGTAACAATTTGTTTCTTTTCATTAGCAGGCATCCCATTAACTGCAGGCTTCTTTTCAAAATATTATGTGTTGGCAGCGGCTGTTAAAACAGGAACTTATTTATGGCTGGTTATTTTTGCTGTAGTAATGGCTGTTGTAAGTGTGTATTATTATTTCCGTGTGGTAATAGCCATGTATTTTAAAGAAGGAGAAGGGCAGCAAATTGAAACATCTCCACTCTTTAAAGGATTAATGATTACCGTTGCCATTCTTATTATTCTTCTTGGAGTGTATCCCAGCTTACTCCTTAATTGGCTAACAGTTTATTAATACCGTTCATAGAAAGAACTTGCAAATCAGCAGGGCTTTCTTAATTTCGGTATGAAATCTTCTTATGACATTTAAAGATATCATTACTCTTTCCTGGCGTACTGTTCGATCCAATAAATTAAGAACGGGCATTACAGTTTCTATTATTGCTTTTGGTATTATGGCATTGGTAGGAATTATTACTGCCATTGAAGCCATGAATCAGAGTTTGTATGAGAACTTTTCTATTTTAGGTGCAAACTCATTTAGTATTCGTTTTAAAGAACGGAACATCAGATTTGGTGGCCCTCCCCGCAGCGATTTAAAAAAAGAAAAAAAAGGTGCTCCCAAAGAACGGAATTCAAACCTTGGTAGAGTTATATCGTTTGATGAAGCCAGGTTATTTAAAGATCGTTTTGGTTTTCCTGCAACAGTTAGTATTTCCAAATTTGCAAGTGGTAATGCCTCCCTTTTTTTTGAATCAGTAAAAACAAATCCAAACGTTCGGGTTATTGGTGGCGATGAAAATTATTTGATTAACAGTGGCTATGTACTTGAACAAGGAAGAGATTTTAATAAACTGGATATTGAAAGTGGAAGAAATGTTACCATTATTGGAAGTGATCTTGTAAAGAAATTGTTCAAAGGGAAGAGTATTTATGCATTAGGTAAAATCATACGTATTGGTTCAAACAGGTATCGTGTTATTGGTGTAATGAAAGAAAGGGGCGCAAGTTCATTTCTGGCTTTAGATAATATAGCTATTGTAACTTATAATAATGTTCGCCGTGTTTTCAGCAGTGAGGGTAGCTATAACATAACCATCAAAGCAAATGATTTTAAACAAATGGATGCTGCAGTTGGTGAAGCCACTGGTGTGTTTCGTCCTATACGTAAACTCAATATAAAAGAAGCCGATAATTTTTATATTGACCGGAGTGATAGTTTAGTAGAAACTTTAAAGAATACGTTACGCTATGTTCGTTATGCAGCCATGCTTATTGGTATTATTACCTTATTTGGAGCTGCAATTGGTTTAACAAATATTATGCTGGTGGCAGTAAGTGAACGTACTCGGGAAATTGGCTTATCAAAATCGTTAGGTGCAAAGGGAGCAACTATACGCACTCAGTTTTTATGGGAAAGTATTTTAATTAGTTTACTGGGTGCTGGTATTGGTATTTTATTAGGCATTCTTGTTGGCAATATTGCTGCTATGGTATTTAAAACAGGATTTGTTGTTCCCTGGATATGGGTAATCATTGGTGTTTTAATTTGCTTTTTAACCGGGTTGTTTGCGGGGCTCTATCCAGCCATTAAAGCATCTAAGCTCGATCCAATCGATGCATTGAGGTATGAATAATTATTTAAGAAAGTATAAGCATAAAAAAACGTCTGATAATTTTTATCAGACGTTTTTTGTTTAGATGTATATGAATCAGTATTTATTTAGGCTCAAGTATTTGAGTAATACGATCATTTAAATCCTGAAGATGCAGTTTGGTCATTGGATCGGCCGTAACCGGAATGGATGTACGTATATCATTTCTGAGCGTACGCAACGTTCCTTTTAAGATTGAATAGGCATCCGTATTTTTAATATTCAACGAGGGAGTAATTTGGAAAGTTATATTGATTGTTCCAAACGCAAGGGGTGATGCACCTCCGGGTAATAAACTAATAATTCTTTCAACAAACATCTTCTGCAAATTTCTTCTGTACACATCAGATGCTTTCTTTGAATAGAGTTCACTGAAAATTGAACGGCGCAAATCATCCATCATATCAATGGCTTTATAGGCATTGTTACCTAATGTTGATTCCATTGCAAACAGCTTAGTCATTGTATTTGCACTAATGATTCTGTTTAAAATAGATTCCTGCCTTGTGCCTATTGCAATCTGAGAATTAATACCTGTGCGGTTAAAAATATCATTATTCAATAGCCAGGAAGGAGTTTCAAATAATTGCTGCCCCAAAAATTTCATTGCCTCTTTTTGTATTGCTTTATTAGTAAACTCATACACAGCCCCTTCCTGTTCTGTCATTTTTGGTGTTTCATAAATTCCACCAATATTTTTTGCAACATGGCCCATGTAACGGCCGTATTGTGATACAACCTGGTTATACATTTCATCAAGTCCATCATAACTTTCATTAGGTTGTTTTGTCCATGCTATTAAATTTGGAACAATACGTTGAAGGTTTTTAATTCCATATGTACTTGCCTTCATGGCATCATTACCCAAATCTTCATTTTGCGAACGGGGATCATCAGGGTTTTGTTCAGTTCCAAACCATAAACGTTTATTCTTTAAACGTTCTGTTGTTAATTTATTGAGGGCAGGCACTTCTTCTTCTGCTGTTTTGTATTCAGGCATCCAGCGGTAACCCCATTCAATAGCCCATTTATCGTAATCGCCTATACGGGGAAATAAACCAGGTCTTGAAATATTATCTTCCGGTTGGGCAACATAGTTAAAACGGGCATAATCCATAATAGATGGTGTATGGCCATTTGCTTCTACCCATTTTTTATTCCGCAAACTATCAACAGGAACAGTTGATGATGAACCATAGTTATGACGTAAACCAAGTGTATGTCCAACCTCATGTGAGGAAACAAAACGGATTAACTGACCCATTAACTCATCATCAAATACCATTGTTCTGGCACCAGGATCAACTGCAGCAGTTTGAATTAAATACCAGTTACGTAACAGACTCATTACATTATGATACCAGTTAATATGGCTTTCTAAAATTTGTCCACTACGTGGATCATGAACATTGGGCCCACTGGCATTTGCAATTTCACTTGGTTTGTAAACAATAGCACTGAAACGTGAGTCTTCAATACTCCAGGTACTGTCTTCATTTTTTGTTGGAGCAGTTTTTCCAAAGATGGCATTTTTAAAACCGGCTTTTTCAAATGCAACCTGCCAGTCACTTACACCTTGTATAAGAAATGGAATCCATTTTTTAGGTGTTGCCGGATCTATATAAAAAATGATTGGTTTTTTTGGTTCAACCAATTCGCCACGTTTATACTTTTCAATGTCTTCTTCTTTTGGTTCCAGTTTCCAACGAACCGCCATCTGAATTTCTTTTACACCTTGTGGGTTGGCATCAAAATCAGTAAATGATCTTGCAAAATAACCAACACGTGGATCAAAATATCTTGCTTTAGCCGGCACTTTTGGCAAAAGCAACATTGAACTATTTAATTCAACTGTAAATGCTCCGCTGGGAGGAGGTGCAAAAGGATTTCCGCCGGCTCCGGGTGCACCGGCGCTTCGTGTATATGTTTTAGTTGTCTTGATTTCAATGTTTATTGGAAAAGAATTCATTCCCTGCACAAAAGAACGATCAGCCTGAATGGTTCCAATTTGTAAACTTGATTTAACACCAGAGTTAAAAAACAAAACATCATTATCACCCGAAACAAAATCAGTTAATTCAATAACGGTTGAATTTGTATTGGTAACAGAGTCTTTCCCAAATGCTCTGATATCAAAAGCCTGCATAATTGGTTGCGTATTTGAGTTGGCAACCGCTTTGTACATTCCAGCCGTATCAGACCCTCTGCGATCAAAAGAAACACGTCTGAGAAACACTTTGAAATTGGGGCCTTTTTCAAAACGGATTACATTATTATTAATAATATCTCCTGCATAACCACTAAACCCATTGCTTAAACCACTGGCAGATTTTGAAATTCTGCTTACTATTAAAATTTCTCTGTTTAACAGAGAATCTGGAATTTCAAAATACCATTTATCATCTACTTTATGTACCTTAAACAAACCTTCATCTGTTTTTGCCTTTTCGGTAATAACTTCTTTGTAAGGCTTAGGAACAGCTCTTGAAGTAGTAGTTGGTTGAGTAGGAGGCATTGCCGGTGTTGTGCCGTTGGGAGTTGGAGCAGTTGGCCGGTTTTGAGCAAAAATACCCGTGAGATTGGCTATGAAAAACAGCGCAATCAGGGAAACATTTAATTTTTTAAACATTTGTTTGAATCATTTAATTTGGCATTGAAGTTAACGGGTATTTGAAAAAATCAATTCGTACATATTTTAAAGGGAAAAGCAATGGATAAACGGCAACTATAAAATCATTACAAACGTTTGCTTAAAATCTTTGAAAAAAAAAATTGAATGATCTTGTTGAAAATAAATATTTCCCTAACTTGTGCCACCCGGCAAGAGGGAACTAGGATTTAATTGGCTGAATCACTTTTCATAAAATTGAATCTCTTTTATTAAATAAACTTTGCAAAAATTTTTAAAAAACAAAAATCAATTATCATGGCTGAAACAAAACCCGCTGCAGCAAAGGCTGCATCTTCAGTTCAAGCAAAAAAAGGTGGCAATGCTATTTCATTTATTGCTCCCATAGTATGCATTATTGCCGGTTATTTAATCTGGCGTTTTATTTTAGGTAACGCAAGTGGTTTTAAAGAGCCCGATGTATCAGGTGCCTGGTTCTGGCCAAAGCATCACAGGCCAATTGGGGATATGAACAAGATTTATGAAGGCGGTATTATTGTGCCTTTCCTCATTGGTTTGTTTTTAATGGTAATTGTGTTTTCCATAGAGCGGTTTCTCACTATCAGTAAAGCAATGGGTGCAGGAAATGCAACAGACTTTATTCGTAAAATACAGTATCATTTAGCAAACAAAAATATTGATGCAGCAATTGCAGAATGCGATAAGCAAAAAGGTTCAGTAGGTAATGTTATGAAAGCCGGTTTAAAAAAATACCGTGAAATGACAACTGAGTCTGCAATGGATCATGAACAAAAAATCGGGGCTATTCAAAAAGAAGTAGAAGAAGCAACTGCTTTGGAATTACCCATGCTTTCTAAAAACCTGGTATTCTTATCTACCATTACATCTCTCGGTACTTTGATTGCCTTGTTAGGTACAGTATTGGGTATGATCCGTTCATTTGGAGCTTTGGGCGAAGCTGGTGGTGGAGGTGACGCAACTGCATTGGCAATTGGTATCTCAGAAGCCTTGTACAATACAGCGTTGGGTATTGCTACCTCATCATTTGCATTGATCATGTATAACGTATTTACTACTAAGATTGATTCAATTACATATGGCATTGATGAAACCAGTTTTACATTAACTCAAAGTTTTGCTACCCAATACAAATAAGTTGTGTTGAGTTCATATGGATTTTTTGAAATATTGAATCTTTCATTACAAAACTTCGAAGTAAATGTCTAAACTCAATAAAATTGCCAAAAAAAGTACCTGGGTAGATATGACAGCTTTTGTGGATCTGTCATTCCTTATCCTTACTTTTTTTATGCTGGCAACAAAATTTAAACCACCTGAAGTAATCAAAATTGAAAATCCTAACTCTGTTTCTTCTGAAAATCAACCGGAGAAAGATGTACTTAAGGTTTCTTTTGATAAAGATGGCAAAGTGTTTATCAGCTTTAGCCCTGATAAAGAAGGGAAAGAAAAAGCGCAGTTAACTGCTGAGGTATTAAGCCGGCAGAAAGGATTAGGACTTACTCCTGCTGAAATTTCAACATTTATTAAATTTTCTGTTGGCGGCATTGGTGTTCCTGTAACACAGTTGAAATCATTTTTAGCTTTGAATGATACAGAATATAAATCCTTCCCTCAACCGGGTATTCCCGTAAGTGACACACTAAACAATCAGCTAAATGATTATTTAAATGCATTACTTACCGGAACCGGTGGACGCAAACCTGAAAATGTAATGCTAAACGGGGATAATGCAACAAAATACCCTTATTTTAAAAATGTACTTGCTGCATTTAAGAAGAATGGTATTTTCTCCTTTAAACTCATTACATCTTTAGAAGGTGTACCAACCGGTACGCCACTTTATAAGAAGCAAAGAGAAGCATCTAAGTAAACAACATTATTCACTTTAAATAACAAGAACAATGGGAGCAGACGTTTCAGCACCGGATCCCGGGGCGCATAAGAAAGGCCCAGGTGTAAAAAAGCAGGCACGTAAGGATACCAAGGTAGATATGACTCCAATGGTTGATCTTGGTTTTTTACTGATTACGTTTTTTATTTTTACAACCACAATGAGCACGCCAAAAGCGTTTAAGCTCAATGTGCCCGATGATACAGCAAAAGAAGAAGAAAAGAATGAAGCCAAAGCATCAGGAGCATTTACCGTGTTACTCAGTAAGGATAATAACGTATTTTATTATGAAGGTCAATTGGCTCCTGATGGATCTAATTTTAAGTCTTCTAATTTTAAAGATATTCGTACGGAAATTCTTAAAAAGAAGGCAAACACACCAGAAAAAGATCTGGTAGTTATTATCAAACCCAATGAGACTGCAGTTTATAAAAATGTAGTAGACATGTTGGATGAGATGCAGATTGCAGATATTAAACGTTATGCTGTAGTTGATATTTTCCCAGGCGAAATTGAACTCATTAACGCAACAGAAGGGAATGCACCTCCTGCAGGCGGAAAGTAGTTTATGGAAAAAAAATGAGCTTGCATCTAATTTAAAATACAACTGTTAATTATGGAAGTAAATAAAATATTAAGTGCCGATTTTCTTGACATTCTGTTTGAAGGCAGAAATAAGGACTATGGTGCTTATGAACTCAGAAAAAATTATTCAAAAAGGTTAACAACCGCTTTGTTGATTACTGCAGGAGTTGCACTTCTTATTTTTGTTTTAGTGATTGTGGGAAGAACTGTTGGTGCTAATGATAAAACCAAAGTAAAAGTAACGGATGTAACACTTGCAGATATTAAGCAGGAAGAACAACAAAAAATTGAACCACCACCTCCTCCTCCGCCAAAGCAGGAGCCACCGAAAGTAGAAATTACCAAGTTTACCCCTCCTAAAATTGTAGAAGATGAAAAATTTGAAGAGAAAAACGAAGTAAAGGAACAAGAAACAATTACCAACGTTGGTAAAATTGATCAGGAAGGGATTAAAGACCCGGAAGTTGTAAATCCTCCTAAAGTGGAAGAAGAACAAAAAGTGGTGGAAGCACCAAAAGAGGATGAGAATACTGTTTTTACAAAAGTAGAAGTAGAAGCTCAGTTCCCCGGTGGTGAAGGAAAATGGAATCAATATGTACAAAGAGAAGTAGAACGTCATATTGATGAACTTACAGAAGACGGACAAGCAGGAACCTGCGAAGTTCAGTTTATAGTAGATAAGGAAGGAAACGTAAGTAATGTGGAAGCTTTATCCATGAAAGGAACTGTTTTAGCCCAGGTTGCTGTAAACGCAATTAAGAAAGGACCTAAATGGACACCTGCTATTCAAAATGGCCGCCAGGTAAAAGCATGGCGTCGTCAAAAAATTACTTTCCGTTTGCCTGACGAACAACCTTAGACCTTTTCAAGAAGGAATATACAAGCAACTTCCCCATCGGTTTTCCGGTGGGGATTTTTTTATTATCCCCTCCTGGGACGCCCGCCCGTGCCGGATCGGACGGGGGTTGGGGCTGGGTTTATTAAGTTTAATCATTCTATGGATTTTTTCATTTTGCATATCTCAATTAAAACAATGTTTATGAATGCAATTGAAACAAATAATAATAAAAAAAATCTTCAAATTGATTTTGCGCCCATGGTTGATCTTGGGTTTTTGCTAATAACTTTTTTTGTATTTACTACAGAACTTTCGAAGCCCCAGGCTTTTAAATTAAATATGCCTGATGATGGTCTTGTTACTCAATCACCGGTTTCTGCAACTATTACATTAACACTCACAGGAAATGGAGAAATAAATTTTCTTGAAGGCAATGAAAATCATATACTGGCAGCAGGCAAAGCTTATTTATATAGCAAGCCATCAATTAGAGAACAGCTGTTGAATAAACGCCAACGAATCATCAACCAATTTGGAACCGATGAGCAATACACCGTTCTTATACAGCCCACTACTAATTCAAGTTATCAAGAACTGGTTGATGTTTTGGATGAGATGACATTACAAATATTAAAAAATACGTTCTGTTATCTGACAAACCTTTTAAGTAATGCTTTTGTTAAGAAGCATCAGGTTAAATTTGCAGCATGCTGGGAAAACTTACAGGATGGGATGATACGATTGTTGCATTGGCAACAGCACATGGTATTGCAGCCATTGCTACCATTCGCTTAAGCGGATCAAATGCTATTAACATTGTAAATAAATTATTCCCATCAAAGGATTTATTAAGCCAATCTACTCACACAATTCATGTTGGTTTTTTAAAAGATGAAGAAAACATTTTAGATGAAGTTGTTATCTCATTATTTAAGTATCCAAAAAGCTATACAGGTGAAGATGTAGTTGAAATATCCTGCCACGGTTCACCATTTATTCAGGAGTTAATCATAAATACAATAGTAAAACACGGAGCAAGATTAGCTAAGCCGGGTGAGTTTACACAACGGGCTTTTTTAAAAGGCAAACTCGATCTCACACAAGCAGAAGCAGTTGCAGATTTAATTTCAAGTAATACAGAAGCATCACAAAAAACAGCCTTGCATAATATCAGAGGGGGATTTTCAAGTGTATTAAAAGAGTTAAGAGATCAACTCATCAGCTTTTCGGCTTTAATTGAACTGGAATTGGATTTCTCCCAGGAAGATGTTGAGTTTGCTGACAGAACAAAATTTTATGAACTTATTCATCAATCTAAAAAAATCGTAACTGAATTGTTACAATCTTTTCATTTGGGCAATGTAATTAAAAACGGAGTCAGCGTTGCAATTATTGGCAAACCCAATGCAGGAAAGTCAACTTTGCTTAATACCCTGTTAAACGAGAGCCGGGCAATAGTTAGTGAAATAGCAGGCACCACCAGGGATACCATTGAGGAAATTATCAATATCGATGGAATTTTATTTCGTTTAATTGATACAGCAGGTATCAGAGAAAGTAAAGATGTAATTGAAAATATGGGTGTTGGAAAGAGTATGGAAAAAATGAAATCGGCTGATGTGGTTTTGTATTTGTTTGATGTGAATAGTGAAACGCAGTACGATCTTGAAGCCGCTCTGCTACAAGTACAACAACAAAATAAAAGTTTTATTGCTGTAGGAAATAAAGTGGATGTAGCGGGAGAACTACAAGCTCAGCAAAAATATACAGGCGATGATGTGTTGTTTATTGCTGCAAAATCAAACACTCATATTGATATACTAAAGCAACGGTTGGTTGAAAAAGTTGTACAAGGGGTAGTAAATACTGAAAGCACCATTGTAACCAATGCCCGCCATTATTCTGCATTACAGGAAGTTGAAAAATCACTAAATGAAATAAAGGCTGGTTTAGATAATAAATTGCCCGGCGATTTATTATCCCTGGATATCCGTCGTTGCTTACATTTCCTTGGAGAAATAACCGGTGAAATTACCAATGAAGACCGGTTGGATTATATATTCAGTAAATTCTGTATCGGAAAGTAATTTCATCTTAGTTAAGATTCTTTTTTTATTTCAAAAATTGTTGCTGTAAGTTATTTATCTGTACTTAGTGGAACTCTGTATTATTCTGTTTTTTCTTTGGAGTACAGCTGGTTTTCCCCAAAAATAGTCTGTAGAAATAGTGGTCAATTTAAAAAAAAGCACTACTTTGAATTAACACCGATCATCTTCATTATACAACTTGAATGCTTCCTGACGAAACTTATGAAAAAGTTGAATTATATTATCTTATTTGATGAATCTCCTTCCAATAATAACTATTTGGAGCAACTAATTTTAAATACAGAAAAAATAAATGCTGAAATCATTTCTCTTCAGTCAGTAGCTTCACTTTGTGAAGAGATGACTGAAAAAAAGCCTGAATATGTTTTATTTAACACAAGGAGTAATGAGGAAAATGATTTAAAGGTTTTGCAAAAGTTAAGACAAACTTTCCCCTCTTCTCAAATTGTTTTATTTACAAATACGTACGATTCTGAATTTGAAAAGCGAGCTCTAAAGGAAGGAGCAAATAATTTCTTTAATAAGAACAATCCTGATTTTAATTTATTGAAAAGGATAGTACATCAAAATAACGGTCAGGAGAATAATGAAAAAAATAAATTACCCGAAATTCATTTAGAAGATTTAGAAGTACTTATTAATGATTTATTTATTGAAGGGATTATCTGTATTGATTTGTCCGGAAAGATTGTTTTTTGGAATAAAAGAGCAGAAAAAATATTTGGCTGGAGTCATGCGGAAGTAATAGGAAAGGATTTAGCATCAATTGTTATTCAGGATACAAAAAAAAGCAAACACAACGCCGGCTTTAAATCTTTCCTGAAAGGGGAAAAAGATTATATGCTGGAAAATTCAGTAACATTTCCATCAATAAATGCCAAAGGGCAACCTATTGATGTTGAAATGGTCATTCGTAAATTAAAGAAATACAAAGACGATATTATTTGCATTTTTATAAAAGATGTAACAGAGCAAAAAAGGGCAAGAAAAGAATTAGATCGTTCTTTAGAACGCTTTTCAATGATTACAAAAACCACCAATGATGCAATTTGGGAATGGGATCTGGTTACAGGCGATTTGTGGAGCAATGAAAATCATCAGCTTTTATATGGGTTAACTATTAATGATCCAGTGCCATCAGATCAAGAGTGGGTAAGCCGACTTCATCCAGACGACAAAGAACGTATAGTAAAACTTCAGAAAGATGCATTTGAATCTGATACTAATGTTTTTATTTCAGAATATAAGTTCAGAGGTGAAGGAAACAATTATATCAATATTTATGATCGCTGTTATATTATAAGAAATGCTGAAGGAAAGCCAATAAGAGCTACCGGAAGTATGATGAACATTACTGAAAGTAAAAAGGCAGAAGAAAAAATTGCAGCATCTAATAAAAGGTTTGAATTTATTGCAAAAACCACCAATGATGCACTTTGGGATCTTGATCTGATTACCAACGAAGCAATCGCTAATGAACGGCATCAGCAATTATATGGCTTAACATTAAAAGATCCGCCACCAGGTTTTGAAACATGGGTACAATGCATTCATCCTGATGATAGGGAAAGAGTTTTAAAAAGCTATAATGAAGCAATGGAGTCAACTGAAAACAGTTGGGTATGTGAATACCGGTTTATGGATTATAAAAAAGAATTGAAATATATTTTTGACAGGACTTATATTTTCAGAAACACGAATGGAAAAGCAGAACGCATAATTGGTAGCATGATGGATGTAACCGAGCAAAGACAGGCAGAACTGGCTATGCTTAAAAGCGAAGAAAAATACCGGATGCTTGTAGAACAGGCAACGGATGGAATTTTTATTGCAAATCAAACCGGAAAGTTTGAAATAGTTAATACTGCTGGTTTGAAGCTTTCACAATATTCGTTAGAGGAGTTAAAAAACATGACCATCTATGATCTTGCCGACCCTGAAGATTTAAAGGCAAACCCTTTTCATTTTGAAGAAATGAAATTAGAAAAAGGGTCACGTGTAGAACGGAAATTAAAACGGAAAGATGGAACTGTGATAGATATTGAAGTAAATGCTAAGTTTTTATCTGATATGCGATTCCTGGTTTTTATCAGAGATATTTCTGGCAGAAAAGCTGCTGAAGCTGAATTAAATGCTTCATATAAAGCTATCCGTAAATTAACTTCTTACCTGCAAAATGTAAGAGAAGATGAAAGAACAAATATTGCACGTGAAATACATGATGAATTAGGGCAGGCATTAACCGTTTTAAAAATGGATTTTTCCTGGGTGAATAAAAAAATCAGTCATATTGCTGAAGAGCCTGTTCTCAGAAGATTAGAAGATATCCTGGTAATGTTAAATGAAACAGTGAACACTGTAAGACGTATTTCATCAGATTTGCGCCCCAGTCTTTTAGATGATCTTGGCCTTGCTGCAGCTATAGAATGGCAGCTTTCCGAATTTGAAAAGCGTTCGGGAATAGTAGTAAAATTTGAATCGGCAGAATTAAAAGCGCCTTCCAATATTAATAAAACTGTTTCTACAGCATTCTTCAGGATTTTACAAGAAAGCCTAACGAATATTGGAAGGCACTCAGGAGCTAAAAACATTGATGTTATATTAGAACTTAATGAGGATTATATTGAATTGTCAATTAAGGACAATGGCGTTGGTTTTGATGTTGAAAACATGAATAAACGTACGCTGGGGCTTTTGGGAATGAAGGAAAGGGCCAAAATGATTGGCGGAGACTATGAAATTAAAAGCATTATTGGGCAGGGCACAATCATTACGGTTCGTGCACCCAACTATTTAATCTCCTGAATCTATTAATAACGGAAGTCATTTTCTTTTACTGTGTTAATGATTCTGCTAAAAAAGCATTTACACTCCATATTATATTTCTATTTGGTAACAAGAGGAAACTGAAATATATTTAGCAAAGGAAATTCTGTAATTATGAAAATGAAAGCTTGCGTGAAAAATTTCACATACAGATTTTCTGCCTAACAGATAAATAAATGAAATTATGATGCGAATAATAATTGCAGATGATCATGCAATTGTGCGAAGGGGCTTAAAACTATTATTATTAGAAGAATATCCCTCTGCTACTATAAGTGAAGTTGGTGATGCTGAATCCCTGGTTCAGGAAGTAATTAAAAATAAATGGGATGTTGTTATCTGTGATATTAGCATGCCCGGCAGAAGTGGTTTGGATGCACTTTCACAAATAAAACAAATTGAGCCTAATTTACCTGTATTAATTATGAGTATGTATCCCGAAGATCAATATGCTTTACGAGTATTGAAAGCGGGCGCTTCAGGTTTTTTGGGAAAAGAAACCATACATGATGACATTATTAAAGCAATTCAAACTGTACAGTTAGGCAAAAAGTTCATCACTTCTTCTATTGCTGAAAAAATGACAACGTCATTAGTAAAAAACAGCAATAACGCCACGCTTTATGAAAAACTTTCCGATAGGGAGTTTGATGTGTTTAAGATGCTTTCTTCAGGCAAATCAGTAAGTGAAATTGCTGCACAATTTTCATTAAGTGTTACTACTGTGAGCACTTATCGTTCCAGAATATTAGAAAAAATGGGTATGAAATCCAATGCAGAACTGATTCGATATGCTCTCGAAAATAAATTAATTTAATTGGTATAATTCCAGCCAGCGCTCAAACAAATCTTTTTGCATTACACGCAATACCTCTTTTCGTTTAGAATAAATAAAGTTGATCTCAGCGAGTTGCTTTTTTATAATTTCAACATCAGACTTTGCAGGAATGATATAACTGAATACAGGTGGGGAAAGTTGTTTGCTGTCTGATGGTACAGCAACCCACTTCAACAAAAAAGCTTTATTGGTTTTTAATAAATTTTCGGGGAGTGTTAAAAATGTTTTACCTCTGATGATTGTATCATAAGAATGATTGTTGATGGTATATGAAATTTTATAAGGAATGTTTTTTTGCTCCGGAATCCATTTTAAAGTAATTGGAAAAGATAATATAAAACTACTATCACCCGGATTGAACATTGCTCTTTTTCCCCTATAAACAGATGCACTTACTTTTTGTTTTTCATCATCTGAATCACCATCCAGAAATTTTTCAAAAACATATGAAAAGAAGGCTGAAGTAACAGAGTTGGGCTTCTTGTTTTTAAACAAGGTCTTAATCTGTATATATGTGTAAGTACCGGGCTTATTAAGGAGTATGGATTTGCCATCGTTCTGAACAAGCATAACTTCAGAAAGAGAAGTAAGAATTAAACTTTGATTATTGTTGCTGACAAATAAACCTCGTTTTGCATTTTCTTCTTTACCGTTTGTTTTTAATTTAACCTGTTGACTCACATGGTATATAAGATATTTTACTTCTGCAGCATTCAGATGTTGAAGCATGAACAAAAAAATAAATGTAATTGCAAACAGTTTAATCATGAGAATCTTTTTCTAGAAATGCAGATTTAACAGGCAGTTTTATTTTATGTTTCAGGAATACTAACAGCGCTTCATATAAATTAATAAAAGTTGGTAACAACACAACACAAGTAAGTAAAAAACCAGGATCAAATTTGGTATTAAAATGCCTGTATATCAATACACAAAAAAATACAACTAAAATGCTTCCAACCAGTTGTAACAAAGTTCCTGTTGTATTAAACCAAATGTCACCTTTAAAAAATAAGCCACACATCATTGGCAAAATAAACCACAGAATAATAAAAGAAATAAAAATTACCAGCCAGGTTGGAACTACACGAATAAAATTATGCTCCAGGATCATGCGTATAATATTTGCATGGATAACAACTCCATACATATCCGGGTAACTCCTGCCGGATAATTGAGGGTTTAGTGGAGTGAAGAATTTATCCTCATCTAAACGAAGATTTCCAGTTTTAAATTCATTTAGCCCAAAATAACCTAACAGTACAATTTTATTTTCAAATATTGCCGAGTTAAAATCGGGATCGGTTACTTCATTAAATGTGTAATATGTAAAGTTTGATAAATTTCCTGTAAAATGAATTTCAACTTTTTTGTTTTTCCATTTCAACAGATCTGTATAAATAGTTGAATCGTATTTTTTTATGATTGCACTTGTAAAGGCTTCATGATTCTGATAAAACGGGTAATAATTTCTAATGGTGGAATATTCTATATTTTCTGAAACTAAATTGGAGTATCCATCAGCCTTAGTTGTAAAAAACGAATCATTATACTCGTTTTGTTTTTCATCATCAAAATCAGCAATAAAATTAAATACAATGTTTTTGTTTTCATCAAAGATCTGTTTCAAAATACTGTCTTGAGGGCTTTGGTGTTTTTTCAAAAGAAAATCAAGTGCAACTACTTTTGGTTTACCAGTCTCTATCTGTTGTAAAAGAAAAGCAATTTCTTGTCTGTTTTTATTTTCAATATTTACCAGTATAACCGGGCCTTTATAAATTTCATTCCTGTCTTTTATTTTTGAATAATACAAATCGGTTAATGTAAAATCACGAAAAGCCTGGGTAAACGGATCGAAAAATGAAATATTTAAAACCACTAATGATATCAAGGCGACACACCCGAAAATAACGAGGTTAAGAAGCAAATACTCAGTAAAAAATGATTTTAAAAATTTCATGTAACTGGTTTCTTCTAATAAAAAAAAGAAGGGTATAAACCAGCTGATTTATACCCTTATGCTTATTTACTGCTTAATTATCTTTTCAGGTTTAATGTAAACACCCTGCTGTCGTTACAATAGCTGCTGTTTGTCCAGTAAAGTGATTTGTCAGTTGTTTCAGCATACCATTTTGTCCAATTGCCCGGTACCCAAACATCAATACGTACAGAAGTAGCGTATGGAGAAAGGCGGCCTTGATAAATACCTTCAACCCAAATGTCTACATAGTGGCCAGTATAGTTATCAAAATACGCATAGCAATAACCACGTGTTTTCTTTTGACGTGGCCCACCATCTGGACCAGGTAAATCTTTCTGTTCAGTAACTGGCTTTGCAACAACGGCAACTTTTTTACGTTGTGTTTGTGCTTGTGCACTGTTGCCAAAAGCAACAACTAATCCAATAACAG
>DAIOWB010000031.1:0-16357 GCA_036758725.1 Lacibacter sp. | reverse complement strand
AAAGAAAAACTTACTACATAAACTGTACTGCTGTTGCGGAAAGAAAAAAAAGCAATAATGCAACTGAAGTTATTGAAGTTATGCAGCGGGCAATACCCTGTAACAGTAAAAAATCTCAAAGAATATCATGATGTATTATTATTTATTTGTGCTTTTCCCCTCAATCAAAAAAATTACCAGATTGCAAAAGATGAATTAAGGCGGTTAGCAACGATCATTAAACATGATTTTCAGAAACCTGTTCAGCAACATGCATTAAGCGGATCGGGTTTGCCCTTTACCAATATTCAAAGCCAGTACAGTGCTGCCATTGTACAATGGTTAATAACCAATTTTCCGGATAATATAAAACCGGTTGATGCCATAACAGAAAAAGAAATAAGCAAAGAGTTTTTTCATGCATTAATGCCAGGAGCAGAATTTCAACATACCACTCAAGGTGAATGGAATTTCTGGAAACGAATACAGTTGTTGTGTGGTGAATATTATAATACTGCTGCTTTGCAATGGCTTTTACATTTATTAAACAGTCAAACATTCTCTCCCCAATTAAAAGACCAGCTGTATAACAGTTTAAAAATATTTGTTCAATGGAATTTAACGGATGACTTATATAGCCGAAGTTTTTTACACTATCCTGTAAAACAAATTGTATATGCTGATAAAGAAAAGAAGAAAGCAATTTCATTGACTCAAATTAAAGGAATTAAAAAAATTCCGTTAAACGAATCAGAAAAAAACAAACTCATTTCTATTGCCCGTGCTTCTCTTGCTTTGTTGTACCGTGAAACCGATCCGGTAACTTATGCTGCTGTTGAAGAGACAAGTTATTTTGAAATGGAAGCTGGCATTTCCATTTTATTAACGGGCATGGAAAAGGAACATCAGCTTTCACTTGATAGTTATGTGGGTTACCTGGTATTTAAAAATGGTATTCCTGTTGCTTATGGTGGTGGATGGATGTTTGGATTCCGTTGTAAAATTGGAGTAAATATATTTCCTGCTTTCAGAGGAAGTGAATCAGCATTTATTTTTAAACAAGTGTTGCGTTTATATTATTCTTATTTCAAAGTAAAGCGTTTTGTTGTTAGGCCCTACCAATTTGGAAAAGGCAATACAGAAGGTTTAAAAAGTGGTGCATTCTGGTTTTATTATAAACTGGGTTTTAAACCGGTTAGTGAAAATTTAAAATCATTTGCTGCTGAAGAATGGAAACAGATTCAGCAAAATAAACAATACCGGTCATCAGTAAAAAGTTTAAAGAAACTCACACAAAGTGATCTTGAATTGTTGTTGAATGAAGATGCTCCACTTTCATTTGAAACAGGAAGAATCAGTGCAGTTATTACTAATTATATCATTAATCATTATCAGGGCAACAGAACAGAAGCAATCAATCAATCATCCAAACAAATGATGAGAGATCTGAAGCTGAAAAGCATCAACCATTTTTCAAAACATGAATTGGCCGTATGGAATAACTGGAGTTTGGTTTGGGTTTGTTTGCCGGGTGCAAGTAAGTGGAATACACTTCAACGAAAAGAATTTTTAAATCTCGTTCAATTAAAAGCTTCTGGCCCTGAGCAATCTTTTATTCTTGCCCTGCAAAAGAATAAAGTTTTATTACATGCTTTGGATGAAATGGTAAACAGAATTTAAACCCCTTACCATCTTGCCACAATTTTAAAATTCACAAGACGAGGAGTTAACCTGTTGGGGATAGAAAAAATAGTATTACTGAAATCTTTTATCAGCAAATAAGAAATAGTATTGGCTCTGTCAATTACATTAAACACTTCCAGGCTTGCCCATATGCTGTTAAAACTTCTGAAAGGATTTTTGCTTCTTCTCTTACTGCGTTCAGCATCCATCAGTAACGCACTGAAACCAAAATCAACACGGATATAAGGGTCAATAGTTAATGCATTCCTGTATTTAACACTGTTTGGAATGTTATAAGGCAGGTTGGTGCCATATAACAGGTTCATTGAAAATTTAAAGTTTTTGTTGGTAGCTAAATAATCCTGGTAAAATAATCCAAAGGTTAAGAAACGGTCTGTAGGCCTTCTTATCCAACCTCCTTGCACCAATGTACTGTCGGTAACATTATTTAATGAATCAAGTTTATAATTATACCACTGATCATTATCTAAATTTTCTCTTGTACGCATCAAACCAATACTTACCCAGCTTTCTGCATCTTTTACCAGTTCCCCAAATAATCTTGCTTCAATACCGGTAGCATATGCTTTTGCATTATTTTTTCCAAAGTAACGGATGCGTACATTATCTACATCGTAAGGCACCACATCATACATGTGTTTGTAATAGGCTTCTGCCTGTAATTTAAACGGCCTGTTACCCCAGCCTTTAAAATTATAATCAATGCCGGCAACAGCCTGCCAGCTTTTTTGTGCTTTTACACTTTTATTGACTGTGCCATCATAACTTCTTAGTTCACGGTAAAACGGTGGTTGATGATAGGCGCCGGCTGATGCTCTGAATACAATATCTTGCTTTCCTCTTGGTTGAAATGCAAATTGAATACGTGGCTGAACAAGCACTTCGTTATTGAGTGTATTATAGTTATACCTTACACCAACCTGCAAAGTCATGTTCAATGAATCATTTAAAATTAAATTGTCCTGTACATACCCCTGTGTGCGTATGAATGCAAAATCGGAAGTTGATTTTATCACTTTACTTAGCTGCAGCAAATTGGGATTAAACGGCAAGGTATAACCGGCACTGTCCTGTAATTCCCATTCATTTAGTTTATCATGAATTGCCTGGCGTTCTAAACTATGTCCCCATTGAAAAAAGTGTTTTCCTTTTTCAATACTTCCTTTGAATGTTGAATTCAGAATCTGAATGTTTAACCTGTTTCTTGCATAGTTCTGAAACACACCGGCACCTAAGGGATTTACAATTAATCCAAATGTTGCACGGCTTCTGTCAAAATCCCGTTCGCCAAACAAATAGGCACCTTGTATATCAAAAGATTCTTCTTCATTATTGCTGAAGTGGCTCAGCATCCATTTCAACTTTACATTTTTATTGGGTTGATAATTGGTTGCAAGGCCAAACATTTTTGTACTGTACTGATCCCGTTCACCTCCTGCAAAATATATATCCAATCCAAGATTTGCTGTAAAGAAAGGAGAAAAGACAGATGCCGTTTGATTGCTGAATTCAGGGTTGAGTTTGAATTGTGTTTTTGAAAGATTCACCATGCTTTCAAACATCCATTTGGTATTTGGCTGCCAGGTTATGTAACTCTGAAAGTCGTTGCTGGAAGGAACATAGTTTCCTTTTGTTTGCTGACTGCCTAATAAATTTCGGTTGTTTTTATTTCTTCCGGCAAATACATAGCTTACTTTATTGTTTTTTGTTGATCCTTCAAAGTGCAAACCCTGTTCAAGAAAAGAGATATAAGCTGAGCCTCCAAATGTTTTGGGTCGTTTGTACTGTATATCCAGCACGCTGCTCATTTTATCACCAAACTTCGATTGAAATCCCCCATTGTAAAAGGTAAGAGTGCGTACCATTTCAGGATTAATAAAACTTAAACCTTCCTGTTGCCCCTGTCTTACAAGGTAAGGGCGAAACACTTCAAAATCGTTTACATAAATCAGGTTCTCATCATAGTTGCCACCACGAACAGCATATTGAGATGTGAGTTCATTATTACTGCCAACAAATACTTTTATCAATGCTTCCACACCGCCGGTTGCAGAAGGAAGTAATAAAGCATTTTTTGGATTGATGCGATAGGAAGAAGCTTCTGTTCTGATACGGTTGTCTTTTACCGTTACTTCCTGTAATTCCACACCGCTTCGTTCTAAACGGATCACAACGGTTTCCTTTTCGTTTTCATTTAAATAAAAGTTACGTTGTTCTGAACGGTACGAAGTATAAGTGAACACAAGAGCAAAAGCTTTGTCAGCAGGTACTTTAATAGAAAATAAACCAGAATCATTTGTGATTACTCCGGTTGTTCGTCCAAGAATTACAACAGAAACTTTTGATAGCGGATTTTCGTTATCGTCTAATATTTTTCCGGAAACCGTTGCCGATTTTTTTTGTGCAACAGCGAACACTGATGCCATTAACATTAAAACGAGTAAGCAGGTTTTGGATGACTTCATGAATGATAAAACTAAGCCTTTCTGTTAAAACGGAAATGATCAGTTAATATTTTTGAGTTGTAAGATTGTTTGTGTTGGGTTGGCAGATTTAAATACCGTATTACCTGCTACCAGTACAGTAGCCCCTGCATCAATAATTGATTTTGCATTTTCCAACGTAACGCCACCGTCAATTTCTATATCAACGTTTAACCCTTTTTCATCAATCATTTTTCTCAATTCTTTTATTTTATTGAGCGTATTGGGAATAAATGATTGTCCGCCAAACCCCGGGTTTACACTCATCATGCAAACCATATCAATATCGGCCAGAATATCTTTCAACACTTCAACAGGTGTATGCGGATTAATTGCCACACCTGCTTTCATACCCAGTCCTATTATTTGCTGAATGTTCCTGTGCAGGTGATGACAGGCTTCGTAATGAACTGTAAGAATATCGGCTCCTGCTTTCTTAAAAGCTTCGGCATATTTCTCAGGTTCAACAATCATTAAATGCACATCACAAATTTTTGTAGTTGCTTTTCTGAAGAATTCAATGAGCATGGGCCCAAAGCTGATGTTGGGAACAAAATTTCCATCCATTACATCCAGGTGATACCAATCGGCCTGGCTTTCATTGAGCATGTTGCAATCGGCTTCAAGGTTGAGGTAATTGGCAGATAATAATGAAGGAGCAATAATTGGCATAAACGTAATTTGATAATTAATTGAATGTATATTATTTTTTTTACAGAGCTCCAAGCCTTTTCAAAGCCTCCCTTGCTTCATCTATGGATTGATCGAGTGCCAGGGCTCTTTTATAATTATTAATAGCTTCTTCTTTTTTATTCAGCTTCTCTTCTGTTTTTGCCATCCAGTAATAACCATCAGCAAAACTGTTTTTAATATTGGTGCTTAAGGCAAAAATTTTATGTGCCTGTTCATATTGTTGCTGATCATAATAAATCAACCCTTTTTCAATATAGGCATCTAAATAAGTATAATCTTCTTTAATGATCTGGTTATACATTTTTAATGCATTCTTTGAATCATTCTTTTTGCTGTAATAAATGCCTTTGATGTGAAGAATATCACTTCTAAATTTAATAGCAGTTGCCTGTTTCAGCATATCATCACATAGTTTAATAGTATTGGGGTTGCCTGTTTCGGCATACAGATGGGCCAGCCTTAATTCAGCATCAAGAAATGATCCGGCAGCTGTTATTGCCTGTTCAAAATATTGAATGGCATTAATTGTATCAGCTTTTCGTTCTAAAGCATCGGCTTTCATAAACAAATAAGCAGGATTGCCTGGTTGTTTTTTTAAAAGCAAATCAATCTGAGTCATCGCTTTATCAACCTGGTTGGTTTCAACCAGCTTCTCAATTAATCCGGCACGTAAACTATCTGCTGCCAACGTATCATTTCCAATTTTCTTTTCCAATTCAGAAACCGGATTTGAAGTAATGACAGTATCTCTATGTTTTGTTTGAACATTGTTTGTTTGATTGTTACAGGATATAAACAAAACAATAGTTAATAGTACCGGAAACAGCTTTTTCAGATGCATGGGGCAAAACTAGCAGATTTTTTACTCTTTGCTTTTACAAAAGCCTGACATTTGCGCTTTCTTTTAAATATAAATTTGCTTCAAATGAAGGAAAGAATGAGAAATTGGTTTTTTGTAATCATGTTAATTTCAATTGCAATCTTAATAACATTACTTTCTTTTACAAAAAAGGAAATAGGAGTTGATGCAGTTCATAATGATACATTACATTATCCTGAAGAGGTCCATTTTAAAAATCTGCAACAATTAACTTTTGGTGGCGATAATGCTGAAGCTTATTTCAGTTTTGATGGTAAATGGCTGGTATTTCAAAAAACATATGCAAAAGAGGGATTGCCTTGCGATCAGATATTTATTGGAAAAGTTCCTACAAAGGCAGGTGAAAAATTTATTCCAAGAATGATCAGTTCCGGTAAGGGAAGAACTACTTGTGCCACTTTTACTAAAAACGGGAAGCATATTATTTATGCTTCAACTCATCTTGGAGCCGATACTTGTCCGCCAGTACCCGATCGTAAAAAATATGGCAACAAATACATCTGGCCTTTATACGACAGCTATGATATTTTTATGGCCGATTTAAATGGAAAAATTGTTAAGCAATTAACAACCAGTAAGGGCTATGATGCAGAAGCTACTTTGAGCCCTGATGGAAAGAAAATGATTTACACCAGCACAAAAGATGGAGATATTGATCTTTATATCATGGATATTAAAACGGGGAAAGAAAAACGCATTACAAACTTAATAGGATATGATGGTGGTGCCTGGTTTAGTCCCGATGGGAAAAAGATTATCTGGCGTTCAAGTCGCCCAAAAACAGAAGCAGAAATAAAAGAATACAAAGAATTATTGGCAGAAGGTTTAGTTGCACCAACTAATATGGAAGTATGGGTTGCCAATGCAGATGGAACAGATGCCCGCCAGGTTTCTAATTTTGGACAGGCCAACTGGGCGCCTGCCTATATGCCAGATAGTAAACGAATCATCTTTGCAAGCAATCACGAATACAAAAGAGGCTTTCCGTTTAATTTATACACGATGAATGAAGATGGAACCAATCTTACTAAAATAAGCCGTGATAAAGGCTTTGATGCATTTCCCATGTTTAGCCCCAACGGAAAAAGAATTGTTTTTTGCAGTAACCGCAATAACGGAGGTACAAGAGACACTAATATATTTATAGCCGATTGGGTGGAATAAGTTTTTGTGGTTTAATGGGCTTGTAAATTATTTTCGGGCCATTGGGTGTTTGAATTAAACTATCCTTCCAAAGTTGTTTTTCTCCTCTAGGTATTACTCCTGGAATTGATGGGTACATTCGAAAAGGCAACTTGTTAAACTTATGAATGGGCATATGATATGCCATAGTTGTATCGGGCCTTAGAACAGGCATATTGTCTTGTGGTAAGGCATAAATTACTCCTTTATCTGTTTTATTTATTATTACTCCACTTTCAAATAACGAATACTTTAGTTTGCCAGCAACCGGCATAGAATCTGATGTGGAGATTACCTGGCTTTGCAGGCTCCCCAGGTATAGAAAAAACAAGTTTAGAATAATTGCTTTTTTCATACTTAAAATTACAGTTTATTTCCTCATTCACTAAAGGGAAAATGAGTAAAAACCGGAGCAATAGATTAAAAAAATAAATATGTAAACATCTTACTACATTAAAAGAATTCATAATACTATACCCGGTGAATTAAAGGGGTTGTAGGTTTGTTATGTATTAGAAGATAAACAACAGTCACCTGAAAATCCGTATTCTATAAAAAACTACCAAAATCCCTTTTAAAACCGTCAATGAATCCATCCTATTAAAACCGTCAAAAATTCCAATCTTATGAAAATTCCCGGAAACCAGCCGGGGAAAAAACTTAAAAGTCAATTGTAATATCTACAATTGACTTTTTTTAAAGCAACAATTTTTCTCTGTAACTCCTTCAATTAAAAAAACGACTAAATACCTGAAGCATAGAGTGATTATTATACTGTTATAAAACAGAACACCTGGTTAGTGCAAAAAAAGGAAGCCTGTTTGTTTTTTAAAAACAAGCAGGCTGATGATAATGAAAATAACTTATTTAATTATGCAAATCTTTCAGCAGTTTAAAGTAATCTTCTTTAATTGAAGCAAACATGCTTTTTTCTTTACTTACATAGTTTCTTAAAGATTGTTGATCGGCATCAAGAATGCTTTGCCACTGTGTATTCACTGAACGATTTCTTAGAGTTTCTTTTTGTATGATGAGTTTTTTTTCAATCTCGTTCAGCTCTCTTTCCTGTTCCTTAATAAGAGTAAGCAAGTTTCCAATTTTGCTGTTTTTTAAATAAACAGCTTTGTTTTTATGAATAATATCCAGGCGGTCTTGAATTAACAGCGCAGCAGTTTGAAAGCCATTTAACTCCCATTGCCATGCAGAAAGTTCTTGTAGTAATTGTTTGGTTTTCATGTGTTATCATTTTAGTTAAGTATAATTGGTTTGTTTGTTAATTTCTTTATTTACATTTTGATAAAGGAAGCTGTTTGTTTGGTTTTACCCGAAATATGGATTACATAATTCCCTTTTGGTAATTCATCAATAGAGAAACTAAAATTATTTTCACCACTTACACAGGTTATAAATTTCTTAGTAAAAATTTTGCCGTTTAAATCAATGATAGTAACGATTTTTAATTCAGGCTTATTTTCTGTTACTCTTATATTCAGCATATTTTTTGCCGGATTGGGAGAAAGTTTTATATCAACTTTATCTGTGAACAGAACTTTTATTACAGGGGAGTAAGTACTGACATCATGATGGTCAATTTGCTTCAGTCGGTAATAATTGACACCCTGCATTGCATGATCATCAATAAACTGGTAAGTAAATATGGAACTGTTGTTTTCTATATCAGTGATATTGCCGATTTTTAAAAAATCAACTCCATTTGTTGATCTTTCTATTGCAAATAATTTGGTATCAAAATCATTGGTTGCATTCCATTGAAGTAAAATTTTGCTGTTTATTATTTTACTATTGAGAGTAAGTGTTTGAAGAGGTAAAACAGAACCAATGCTGAATAATGTAAACAAATTAACAGAGTTAACTTCAGTTGCTGTTATATAATCTGAAGCTGTATTCAGTGAAATATTGTTTATAAGATTCCAGCTTGTGCCATTATTGAAACTGGAATAAAGCGTAATATTTGGTTCAGTGTTATTGTTTAATTCTGAATGAAAATATGAGAATGAGAGGCTGACATTTAACCCTGCGTTATTTGTTGGTATCATTTCAAATGAACGGTTAACTGAAATGTTTCGTTGCGTAACATGAGAACGTTTAATAATAGTAGAGCCCAGATTTGAACTGCTGGTAATTGTTATGCCAAGATTTCCGGGGTTCACTGCAGCAGGGGCATTCAGGTTTTGAGTTATTATGATATAACCACCATTGTATCCGGTAAATCTTTTGCTATTTGTTTCGCCGGAAATGGTTCCTGTAGATCCAAGATTCACATTATAATTATTAAGGAATATACTATCACCGCTTTGGAAGTGAATTGTACCAGTTACGCTTATATTGCTGTTCAATTGCAAGCCGTTGCTGGTTTTGTTAAGCATTAAATTAAATAAATCAAGAGGAGTTGTTCCGCTAATGAAGGAGCCACTGGTTGCATTAGAGCCGCTAAAAACAATAGTACTGTTACTTTTTGTAAAGTTGCCATCATTTTTAAAGCCCCCGTTTTCAATAACTAATTGAACATTGTTATTTGCAGTAATGGTTGTGCCACTTGTATTATTAATTCCCTGTGAATAGGCCAATTGTAGATTGGTAGTGATGGCAATTAAAAGAAGGTATTGGATGTTTTGTTTGGTTTTCATGGGCATTGTATTTAATGCCTGGTTATTAGTAAATATTATTAATCCATGCCCATGCTTACTCCCATGGCAAACATGTTCATTTCTGTAACCGTAAAGTCATCTGCACCAACCGTGTTTGTAATCCACAGTTCAAGATAATCGCCATTATTCATGTCTGTCATTACATGAATGGCGGTAGAAATAATATCAGTATTGCTTCCCATTCTCGTTTGCACAATTCCCTTTGATAAGGCAACTCCGTTTTTATACAAAACTGCTTTCAGATTACTTCCTATGTTGTTTGCCTTTACAGATAATGTGCAGGCGATATGAAACATTTTCATAGAAGTTCCTGTATAAACAAGCCGGTTATTTACAGCGCCACTACTGAATTGATAACTACCTGCAGAAAAACTGGTTATACCCTCTGCTTTTACCCAATTGTTTGCAGCTGAAATATTTGTTTGTGTGCTGTTGCCTTGCATAGAAACTTCACCCATAGGAAAGCGCTCCAGTTTTATTACATCTCCATCAGGTGTTGTTGATTTTACAATACCGGAATTATCAACAACTACAAATTTTACCCAGGCAGGTGAAGCAGGTGTTCCATTATTATAATAGTAACCAGTTCCGTTTGTTATGGCAGCATTTGTATTATATATTAATAAACTGGTTGCAGGAGTTGGAATGGTAACTGCGTCGGTTAAAGAAGCTAAACTTACTCTTGGAATTAATACTCCTTTATTTGCACTTGTTAAATCCAAGATTGAAGATGCATTAGGCGATGCACCCGTACTGTTAATAGCTACGTTTTGAGTGTGAGCACTGAAAGCAAAAGATACTAAAAATAAAAAAAGTTGTACAACTTGATTTCGCTTCTTCATGGGACCGGATTTTAGACGGGGTAAAACTTAAAGTATAAATTCTGTAAACAATTTATCTTTCAGAATAAATACGATTGTTTCTTAGAGCAAACCTAAATACGGTTAAAGTAGTGAAAGATGACCATGGTCATAAAAAAAATGTTTTTTATCCAATTAAGTGCAATTCATTAATAAAATAAATGGTTATGATCTATTAAATCAGGTTTAGTCTTTCTTTACATAAGAATAAAAAATATCCATTTTCTGATGTTCGATTCATTCAAAGCTTTAGATTTGAAAAAAAATTAATTATGCTACAGGGACTGATTCATTTACACAATGTCTTACGCTGGGTTATACTCATCCTTTTGCTCATTTCTTTAATTCAGGCATTTACAAAAAACGGGGGAATACAGAAAACAAGTTTGTGGTTACTGATTGCTGCACATATTACACTGATACTTGGTTTATTCCAGTATTTCAACAGTGAACTGGCAGGCTTTCATTTAATAGAAAATGTAGGTGGTTTTGGAAATGTGATGAAAGATAGTTTTGCCCGTTTCTGGGTAGTTGAACATATTACTGCAATGATACTTGCAATTGTACTTATAACCATTGCAAGAGGCAAAGCAAAAAAACTCAACTATAGTGCTGCAACCTGGTTATATATCATTGCTCTCATTCTTATATTGGTTGCAGTTCCCTGGCCTTTCCGTGAAGGTATTGGCAGGCCATGGTTCCCCGGTATGTAACAAAATTGAAAACAAACTTAAAAGCAGGATTTATTTCCTGCTTTTTTTATGGAATTGATTTTAATACTTCACAATACAGTTTTATCTCTTCCAGCGTGCCCATACTTACACGGCTCCATTTTCCGTTCCAGAAATCACGGTATTGCACATAAATGTTTTTTGCCTGCATTTGTTGCGTATAACGATCTGCTATACTGCTGATGTTCACCATTACAAAACTTGCAGCCGATTGAATATATTCAAGCTTTAGTTGTTTAAACGTAGCATAGCAAAGTTCCCTTGCTGCTGTATTTTTTTTTCTGCATTCGTTTATAAATGATACATCTTTTAATGCGGCGATGGCAGCATTTGCAGTAACGGCACTAATACTTACATCTGGCCATGGTTGTAACAACCCTAAATTTCTGATGGTTTCTGCATGGGCAATGGCGTAACCAATTCTGGCTCCGGCAAGGCCATAAATTTTTGAAAAGGTTTTGGCAACAATGATCTTTGGATTATTAATTGCCATGTCTTTCAAGGAAGGAAGATTTTCAAACTCAGTATAAGCTTCATCAACCAGCACATATGCTTTCTTACTGCATTCTTCTACAAAATTCCGGAGTAAATGATCATCAATGATTGTTCCTGTTGGGTTATTAGGATTACATACATAGATCATTCCAGTTTCAGTATCAATAGCTGAAAGCATGCCAGCAAGATCAAGTGTTTTATCGCCGCTTGCCAATGGAATTTTTTTAATTGTTGCGCCCATTACTTCTGCTGCTTTATACCACGATCCAAAAGTGGGGAAAGGAGAAATCATATTCTTTCCTTTAAAAGAAGCAAGAATAGTTGTTAACCCCAGAATTTCTGATGAACCGGCACCAAACAAAACATGTTCTTTACCAACAGCCCAATGTGCAGCAACCTTTTGTTTGAGTATGGGGATTATATCATCGGGATATCGGTTAGATAGTTTTGCTGCTTCAGCCATTGCTTTAATTGTGCTGCCAGATGGACCATAAGCATTTTCATTGCTGTTTAGCAAAATCATGCCGGCTGGATTTTGCTTTTTTAAATCTCCTGCAATCATATTTTTTGAAATGCTGAGGCCTGCAGTTAATGCAGCAGTAATTTTTAACCAGTCACGGCGGGAATGTTGGGGCATATAAAAAATTTGAATAGGCAAAAGCTACAGCAATTCTGCAAAAAAACCTAACAGGTCTTGTCAACATACTATACATTAAGAAAGAGCATGAGAATACCTGTTAGGTTTGTGCTGAATTAAGATATTCATTAAAACAGAGTTTATTTCCGAAGGGATCCTGTACTTCCATTTCCAAGGCATTATAAAATGTTTTCTCAACAGAGGGACGGTAATATTTGTAAGGCTTCAGTGAAGTATGAAATTCTTTTATATTGCTACAAACAATAAAAATTTTTATACCCGGCACACTATCGCCATGATGTTCACTTAAATGAATTTGAATATCATCTTTTTTTATACCAATATAATAAGGTGTATCCGGTTCAAACTGATGTTCAAATTCAATGGTAAAGCCTAACCAGTCAATATAAAACTCTTTGGCTTTTGCAACATCAAAAATGCGGAGTATAGGAATATTTTTTTGTAACATAGTTATAATTTGAAAGTTGAAAATGTATAATTAAAAATAAATGAAGTTGAAATATTGATTATGATAATTAAATTAAGGGGAACTTTCAATTATCCATTATTAATTATTCTTTACCGTTTCCCCAGTTCAATTACTTCACAATCTTTCATATTTTTTCCATCAATTACAAAACGGATGAGGGTTCTTACTTTATGCCATCCCTGTTTGCCTGCCGCTCCGGGGTTCATGTGCAGGCAATTGATTTTATCATCAAACATTACTTTTAAAATATGCGAATGGCCACTGATGAATAATTGTGGCTGATGTATTTTTAATTGTTTTCTTGTTTCAGGATTATAAGTGGGTGGTGAACCGCCAATATGCCGCATCATAACTTTCACTTCTTCACACATAAAAATGACTTGCTCCGGAAAAACTGATCGTATATCCTGCCCGTCAATATTTCCATATACGCCTTTTACTGTAAGGCCACTTTGATTGGCCAGATTATTGGCCAACTCAATATTGCCAAAATCACCTGCATGCCAGATTTCATCACAGTTAGCAAAGTGATTAAATACTGCTTCATCAATGTATCCGTGTGTGTCTGATATGAGTCCAATACGTGTCAATAGAATCAGTTAAAGTTTAGTAGTTTTGGTTGAACGTTTGCAAATATGCCATTTAAACGCAATTTCACCTATTGGTTTGATAAAAGAAAGTGCCCGCCCGGATGAATACCCACCTGAATGTTCCAGTCGGGCAGGCGTTCGGACGGGGAAATATATTTTTCTTCTTTCAACACTTGAACTATCTCGAACATATTTGATGAATTGAATTATTGCAGCACAAGAGTGCGACGCAACAACAGCCCGATAGTATTCATGAAGATGGGTACATAATAAACATTTTCAATTTTCAATTTTTATGCCACATTATTTTAAACTGGGAACAATACCACATAAACGTCATACTCAATTTCGCAAACCGGATGGTGGTTTGTACAGCGAACAATTATTTTCAACTGAAGGGTTCAGTGATGATTATTCTTTGTTATATCATACCCACCCGCCAACTCAAATTATTAAAACAGAAGCACAGGTTGATGTATCACCCATTGTTGCTGAAGAAAAAATGCTGAAGCACCGTTGTTTTGAAGGGTTTTATGTAAAGCCAGCTGAAGATTTTTTAGACAGCCGCATTCCTGTTTTGGTTAATGCCGATTGTCATATTGTATTGGCAGCGCCTAAACAAAGTATGAAAACCTATTTCTATAAAAATACCGATGCCGATGAAATGATTTTTGTACATGAAGGTTCTGGCAAAGTAAAAACACAATATGGAGAATTACCTTTTAGTTATGGTGATTATATTGTTTTGCCAAGAGGAACAATCTATCAGATAGAATTCAATGATGAAAAAAACCGTCTCTTTATAGTTGAATCATTTACTCCGCTTCGTTATCCTAAAAGATATATGAGTAAGTACGGACAGTTAATGGAACACTCACCGTATTGTGAAAGGGACATTCGTACTCCTCAGGATTTAAAAACATTTGATGAAAAAGGTGATTTCCTGATTAAGGCAAAGAAGAAAGGAATGTTGTATGGCTTACATTATGGTACACATCCGTTTGATGTAGTAGGATGGGATGGTTGTTGTTATCCTTATGTTTTTTCCATTCATGATTTTGAACCTATTACCGGCCGTGTACATCAGCCACCACCTGTACATCAAACTTTTGAAACCAATGCATTTGTAGTTTGTTCATTTGTACCCAGGTTGTACGATTATCATCCCAATGCTATTCCTGCCCCATACAACCACAGTAATATTGATAGTGATGAAGTGATTTATTATGTTGATGGAGATTTTATGAGTAGAAAAAATGTAACCCGTGGAATGATCACATTACACCCTGCAGGAATACCACATGGCCCACATCCCGGTGCTGTTGAAAAAAGTATTGGAGCTAAAGAAACAAAAGAACTGGCGGTGATGGTAGATACGTTTCGTCCGCTGATGCTTACAAAGCAGGCTTTGGAAATTGAGAACCCGGATTATATAATGAGTTGGGCAGAGTAGAGTTAAGAGATTAAAAGAGTTCGGAGAAAATCTTTTTTCTTTTTTTTAAAGGAAGTTTTTATTGTTTCAACTTGATTTCAATTTTAACCGGTATTACAAAAACATTGGTAAAGTAAGATTCTATTTTTTTCTGGTAACTGATTGCTTCGGTTTCAGTTAAAAAATTGCCAAAACGAATTTTATAATAGGGGTTTTGAAAAAGTAAAAATGTTTTCTGATTCGGGTATTTTGTAAGCAGCAACGATTTTGCATTGATGGCTTCATTTCTGTCTGTGGTATTTAATACCTGGAGTTGGTAGCCATCAACAAATTTTTTTGTAACTGTTTTTTTCTTTATAACTGCCGGGGCTTTAGTAGTTGTAGTAGTTGTCTTAGGCCCGGTGCAGGCCGCCAGAACAACAATTATAAAGATGCTATGAATGATTTTTTTTATGTGCATTACCTAAGAATACTCACAATTTGCAAATTCCAAGCCAGAAAAGTTTTATTTCTACAGAATGTATGCTGGATTGATACAGGATATTGTTGATAAAGCTGGTATGATTAAAGTCTTGAGTATAGTTTTAATAAGGCCAAAGAAATAGTTTTTGATGAAAATTTATAAAAAAATGCTGCATAGAAATATGCAGCATTTTTAATTTATAAATTTTAAGTTTAATCTTTTACACAACGTACACTCAAACCATCGCTATGTAAAGTGCCAAGGTCTGAAGGTGAAACTGTACTGGTATTATAATATAGAAAATGGGCATTTGCAGCATTAAAGCTGAATGAAGTAGATGTCCAGAAGCGAGCTACCAGGCCTTTATTAAAAAACAATCCATCAATTGAATTAAAATTACCCCCGGGTAATGCTGTAAATCCGCTACTGTTTGTAGCTCCTGCATTAGGGGTGGTCCAGTTTACTAAACCAGCTTCTTTTAAAGCTCCGCCGGCAAGTGAAAATCCACCCTGGCAATTTATGAGATCAGTCCATTCAACTTCACTTGGAACATGCCAACCAACCGGAGCAAGTCCTCTTGGATCATTCACTGCATACCAATTGTATAATTTGCCATATACAGCTCCGTTTGCAGGATCATTGTTATAATAACACCAGGCACCTGTTGTAGTGGTGTACCAGGCTTTTGGATCAGTAACCTGTGGAATAGGATCACCGTTTCTGTAAGTAGAAACATCCAGGTTTTTAAGCATCCATGTTTTATTACAGATAGTAACAGATGCGATACAACCTTCATCTATTTGTCCGTTACAATTATCATCTACATCATTATTACACTTTTCAACTACACCCGGGTTAATGGCAGCGTTATTATCATTACAATCGTTTTGGCTGCCATTGCCACAAGGATTTACTTTGGTATAGCCATCTCCATCCGCATCTGGTATTACATCACCATGCTCTAAGTGTTTTGCCAATGTAGAAAGTTTAATGACCATGGTACTGTATGTTTTCAGCCTGCTACCATTATAATGACAGATTGTAATGGAAGTAGTAGATCCGGCAGATG
>DAIOWB010000030.1:0-16474 GCA_036758725.1 Lacibacter sp. | reverse complement strand
TAAGTGAATGAATAATTAAAAATGAATATTGTTAAATGAGAAGGTGATGCAAGTCCTTTCTCATTTTTTATTTCTAATTTTACAATTCTCAATTATTATGGGGCTGCCTGGTTTTGACAGCGTAGATCTTTGGAAGTGTAAGCATGCAGTGCGTTGGGTAATTAGCACTTTAATCTGAATACTCAAAACTCAAATGGCAATACACAGTATGCCATGGCTGCTTAATCAGTGATTAGGTAGTCATTAGGGCCGCCGAACAGGTTTATCTGTTACCAAGTTCCGCCGCCGACTCAAAAACAAAACAGGTTGCTGCAACAAAAGGCTGTGATTGTTGATTAAGACTATTCAGCTAAGTGTTTAATTGGTTTGTTCTTGTCCTGTTAAATGCCGACAATTAATCATGAAATAAGCATGTAGAAAGCTTTTGGAGAATATGTTTGGACAGCGGTTCGAATCCGCTCAGCTCCACAATGAACTTAAAAACCCATCTTCAAAAGGTGGGTTTTTTATTTCATAAACATTCAGAAAAAAAGAGCTCACAAAAACGCTTGTTGAAATTCAATTTTATTATTAAAAAGAATTATATGTACTTTACAAACAACTTACTTGTATTTGGAGAAGAAAGCGCCATATAAAAATATTAACGATTTGCAACGTAGAATTGCAGTGTATGAAGATGAAGCAGCTTATAAAGAGTTGTTTATTCAGTTATTTACTTCACTTACACGCTTCTCTACTGGTATTGTTCAAAGTAAAGAAACTGCCGAAGAAATTGTTTCAGATGTATTTATTAAAATATGGAACGACAGAGCAAGGTTAAATGAAATAGACGACTTGCAGTTATATATATATGTAGCTGTTAAAAACAATTCACTCCGAAAACTTAAGCAAGTAAATAAAAAGAGTACACTTTCAATAGATGCCATGAATATTGAAATGGATTCGCTTTATCAAAACCCCGAAGAAAAAATTCTTTCTAATGAATCCTTGAAAGATATTGATTCAGCTATTAACAGTTTACCACATCGGGCTAAACTAATCTTTAAGCTGGCAAAAGAAGACCGAATGAAATATAAAGAAATTGCCAGTCTCCTTAATATCTCCGTAAAAACGGTGGATCATCAGTTAGCCATCGCTTTAAAAAAAATTACCAGCGCCTTAGGAATAGGTTCACGGAAAAAAAGTTAAAAAAAATACAATTTTCTTTTAGGGGATTATTTAGCTTTTTGTCTCCTTCCCTCTATACATCTTATGAGCAGGGACAAAATCTGGCATTTATTTGCACGAAAACTAACTGGTGAAGCTTCAAATGAAGAGCTGAACGAATTTGAATTACTCATTAAGGAGGATTCGTCATTTTATTATGAGTTACAGGCAATTATTCAACTTTGGGAACAAGATGAACCTAAAGATCAGGAATACCTCGAAGCAACCTATCTCTTACATCTTGAGCGAATGAAAGAACAAGGAATAGAACCCGGGAAAAATGTTGAAACAGAAGAAATAGAAATTAGGCCATTTACCATTTTCACAAGACAAAGAAATAAAATTTTTGCTGGAGTTCTTTTATCCGGAATAGTTGTTATTGCATCGGTTCTTTTATATAAGAAAAAAGAGGATAAGCCAATAACCATTAATAATCTGGTAGTACCAAAAAATGAAGTAGTTACTAAAAACGGTTCTAATACTCAATTAAAATTACCTGATGGAACACTTGTTTGGTTAAATGCTGGCAGCAAACTGGATTATTCAAGAATATATGAAACGGGAATCAGGGAAGTGTATTTAACAGGAGAAGCATTTTTTGATGTTGTAAAAAACCCGGCCCGGCCTTTTATTATTCATACCTCAACTATTGATGTTAAAGTTTTAGGTACAGCATTTAATGTTAAAGCATATCCCGATGATAAAACTGTTGAAACAAGTCTAGTAAGGGGAAGTGTGGAAATAAGAGTTAAAAACAGACCCAGTGAAAAATACCTCTTAAAACCAAATCAGAAACTGGTTTTAGTAAATGAAAATTTAATTGAAAAAACAATTAAAGAGCAGCGGATTAATACTGTGACTGTTCCGGTAATTACAATAAAAAAGTTAACCTACTTTAATGGTGAATCAAATGCTGTTGAAACTGCCTGGATTCAAAACAAACTGGAATTTAAAGATGAACCTTTTGCTGATCTAGCCAAACGACTGGGAAGATGGTATGATGTAACTTTTGAATTCAGAAACAGCTATAGTGAAGAAATAAGATTAACAGGTTCGTTTGAAAATGAAACTCTTGTACAATCATTAGAAGCATTAAAAATTGCAACAAACTTTAATTATAAAATAGAAACAGACAAAGTAATTATTTACTGATTATAAAAAACAAACTAAACTGATTATGAACAAACATTACATTAATTCTTCCTGATCATACTATTTAAAAGAACGGGAAATGCTCTAACATTTCCCGCCAGTAGTACTGATTTAAACAAGGAAACCGTTAGTAACAACAGCAAAGCGGTTTCGCATTTAGACTACCAAAAATAAAAGTATGAAAAAAAGTTCTTCGATTGCCAAGGCGCTTTTGGCCATAAAAAAGCCACTATTGATTATGAAACTAACGATTTTACTTGTTTTGTTCTGTACACTTCAAACCTCTGCAGGTGTACATGCACAAACCATTACATTAAAAGTAAACGAAACTGAAATTGCACAGGTATTAACCGCTATTCAAAAGCAGGGCGATTTTCGTTTCCTTTTTAACAGCAGGTTAAAAGATTTAAAACAAAAAGTAAATGTTGATTTTTCAAATTTAGAATTGAAAGATGTTTTGCAACAATTATTTACCGGTACCAGTTTAACTTATACCCAACTGGATAATAACCTCGTTGCCATCCGATCTACTAACCCAGAAGAAAAAGACATCAGAGTAACCGGTAAAGTAACAAATGAAACCGGAGAATCTATTGCAGCTGTTTCAGTATTACAAAAAGGCACTTCAAACGGAACCATAACAGATGGTAACGGAAATTTTGCTATTACAGTTCCTGAAAATGCAACCCTTATTTTTTCGGCTATTGGTTACAACAGTATTGAAGTTTCTGTTGATGGAAAACAACAATTAAATGTAAGAATGACACAATCAACCAGGAAAATGGATGAAGTTGTAGTTATTGGTTACGGTACTGCCAGTAAAAGAGACTTAGCTGGTTCTATTGTAAAAATTTCAGGTAAAGAAATTGCTGATAAGCCAAACGTTAATCCAATTTCATCTTTACAAGGAAAAGTTGCCGGTGTAAGTATTGTAAACAGCGGTACTCCTGGTGCAGAACCAGATATCAGGATACGTGGTACAGTAAGTACAGGTCCTGTAAAACCATTATACATAGTTGATGGTATTTTTAATGACAATATTGACTTCTTAAATCCAAATGACATTGAGTCAATGGAAATCTTAAAAGATCCTTCTTCTTTAGCCATCTTTGGAGTAAGAGGGGCAAGAGGTGCTATTATCATCACAACTAAAAAAGCAAAAGCCGGTCAATTGATAGTGAATTTTAATACCAGTTTTGGTATAAAAAAATTAGTAGATAAAATTGATATGGTTAATGCAAATGATTTTAAAACCTTATTTGATGAAGAACAAACAAATATTGGTGTTCCACTCGTAAGCCGATTCAACTATACACCCTGGACAGGTAATACAGATTGGGTAGATGAAATGACAAGAACCGGCCAATTCAATTCTAATAACATCAGTGTTACTGGTAGTACAGAAAAAAACAAATTTTACCTGGGCGTAGGTTATATTACTGATGAGGGTATTGTAAAACACGAACGTTTAGAAAAAATATTATTAGCGATCAACGATGAATTTAAAGTAAGTAAAGTGTTTAAACTTGGTTTCACTTTTAATACATTCAGACAAAAACTTCCATTTAGCCAGGCTAATGGATTGCTTTTTGATGCAAGAAGAGTGTTGCCAATAACTCCGGTTTTTTCTGAAACTGCAAATGCATATACAGAGTTAGCATTGCAAAGCGGTCAAATGACCAATCCCGTTTCCATGCTTGAGAATAAATGGGATAAAGAAATAAGAACTGAGAACAGAATGGTTGGAAGTCTTTATTTTGATGTAAACCTTTTAAAGAGTTTGAATTTCAGAGCTACTTTTTATGGTGATATGTCAAACCTGGATGGCAGAACCTATGCACCAAGAATCTATATTAATAATCCATCAATTGGACCAAGCGGTAATACATTTCTTGATCCATTTAACAGGTTAACTTCAGTAAGCCAGAGTAATGAAAGATGGAGTAAATTTCAACAAGATTATATTCTTACTTATAAGAAAAATTTTGGGGAGCACGGTCTTACTGCAATAGGAGGTTTTACTACTTATTGGAGCGATTATAGAGGACTCTTCGGTTTCATCCGCCAAAATCCAACAGGAGATTCAATTCCAAATGATAAACGTTTCTGGTATATTAATAATGGATTTGGTGATCAGGCTTCACAAAGAGTTTCTTCTGGCCAATCAGAAAGAACAACCGTTTCCGGTTTATTCAGAGTGCTTTATAATTACAAAGGGAAATATATATTAAATGCTTCTTTCCGCAGAGATGCTGCTTCTCAAATATCTCCATTAAACCGCTCTCAGAATTTTTATTCTGTAGGTGCTGCATGGGAAGTAACCAGAGAAAGCTTTATGGATAATCAAAAGTTTTTTGACTTTTTAAAAGTTAAAGCTTCTTGGGGAATTTTAGGTGTTGATAATACTTTTGGATTTGATTATCCTTACTATCCTGCGTTACAAACAGGCAACTCAGCTGTTTTTGGAAATAATGTTGTTCCGGCTTATTCTTTAGCTTATGATCCACAAAGAAATCTGAAGTGGGAAGAAATCAATGCTAAAGAAGCAGGTTTTGAATTCTATGCTTTAAAAAACAGGCTGCATGTTGAAGCTGCTTATTATGATAAAAAGACGAACGATGTAATGGCACTTATCAGCACTGGTTCTGGTCGTCCTCGTTTAGATAACGTAGGTAATGTACGAAACAATGGTATTGAACTTTCAGCAGGATGGACTCAGCAAATTTCAAAAGATTTATCTTTTTCTGTAAATGGAAACATTACAACACTTAAAAACAAAGTATTGTATTTGGCAGATCAGAAACTTGCATCAAGTGAAGAGAGACCAAACCAAACCGAAGGAGGATACCCTATAGGATATTTCTATGGTTATGTTGTAACTGGTTTGTATCAGAGTTATGCAGATAAATTAGCATCACCAACAGTTGTAGGATATGATTATGGCCCCGGCGATTTTAAATACAAGGATGTGAATGGTGATGGTAAAATTGATGCAAGTGACAGAACCATGATAGGTAACCCTACTCCGGATTTTATTTATGGACTTTCGTTTTCCTTAAAGTATAAAGGTTTTGATGTAGGTGTGGATATGAATGGAGTTTATGGTAATGAAGTTTATCGTTTCTGGGGAAGTTCTGAATTGCCTTTTACAAAGTTTAATTATCCGGCATTTAAATTAAATCGCTGGAATGGTGAAGGAACATCTAACTGGGATCCAATTCTTGGTGATAATCATGTGATCAACAGGTTGCCATCTACTTATGGAATTGAAGATGGAAGTTATTTCCGCTTCAGAAATATCCAGGCTGGCTATGATTTTGAACCGCAGTTGATTAAAAAAATACATGCAACATCATTGAGGATTTTTGCCAACGTGCAAAATCTGAAAACATTCAAACGTAATTCTGGTTACTCACCTGAGTTTGGTGGTTCAGCAACATCTTTTGGTATTGATAATGGCAACGGACCGGTTCCGTTGATATTTACTGCAGGTATAAACGTAAACTTTTAAAGCATAAAAAATTAAAGCTATGAATAAAATCAAAAATCTATTATGGGCAATGCTGTTGGCAGTTCCTGTTTTGATGATTTTTTCTGGTTGCAAAAAATTCTTAGACCGTAAACCTCTTACGGCAACTCTGGATGATTTGAACCAAGGTGGATTAGAAGGACAGATCTATGGTTTGTATGGTGCAATCAGAAATGGTGATGTAGCCGGACAGGCATTTGGCGGCATTCCGTGGATGGCCATGAATAACTTCCGTTCAGATGATTCAGAAAAAGGAAGCAGTGCATCAGATGGTGCAGATTGGGGTGTGATCTTTGATGAATTTAAATATGCAAAAGATCATTGGGCTCCTACCATTTACTGGGATCAACATTATGTGTTAATTGGGCAGGCCAATGTTGCTTTGCAAACAGCCGATTCACTTAAATTAACAGACCCCGCATCATTAATTAATATTGGAGAAGCAAAATTCTTCAGAGCCTTTTCTTATTTTGATTTAGTACGGGCTTATGGCCAGGTTCCAAAAATCGATTTCCGAATTTATAATCCAAATGATGCAAAGAAAGCAAAAGCTTCAGTAACTGAAATTTATGCGTTAATTGATAAAGATTTACAAGATGCTATTGCTGTACTTCCAACCAGCTGGCCTGTAAAATATACCGGACGCTTAACAAGTAATGCTGCAAAAGCTTTATATGCAAAAGCTTTATTATACAGAGGACAGTGGGCACAATCACTTTCTCTTAATCAACAAGTAATCTCATCGGGTTATTCTTTAACCAGTGATTATTCAAAAATATTTACTGATGCCGGTGAAAACAACAGTGAATCTATTTGGGAAATACAAGCTTATGTTGGACCAAATGGTACACCTAATTTATTTTCATGGTATGCAATATGCCAGGGCGTTCGTGGATCTGGGGAATGGGATTTGGGATGGGGTTGGAATACTCCAACACAAGCTTTAGTAGATGCATTTCCGGCTGGGGATAAACGTAAAGATGCTACAATACTTTATTCAGGACAATCTGATGGTGTATATGGTCGTCAGTTACCTGCATTCCCAAGCATTCCAAGACAGTATTGGAATAAAAAAGTTTATCCAAATCCGGCAACGCAGGCAAGTACCGGTGAAAGACAGGCAGGATGGGTAAATCAAAGAGAAATTCGTTTAGCTGATGTTATTTTAATGGCTGCTGAAGCTGCAAATGAAATTGGAGGTGCTGCAAATCAAACCTTAGCTGTGAATTATGTAAATCAAATAAGAACAAGAGCAGGATTGGCAGCTGTAACTTTTACAACACAAGCCGACATGAGAACTATTATTCAAAACGAAAGAAGATATGAGCTGGCTTTGGAAGGTGAACGCTTTTATGATCTTGTTCGTTGGGGTCTTGCAGAATCAGTTCTTGGTGGTTCGGGTTATTTGTCTAAAAACAAATATTATCCCATACCTCAATCTGCAATTGACTTTGCAGGTGGAGTACTCATTCAAAATCCGGATTATTAATCATAATACATTTTTCTGATGCCTGATATAATCACAGGCATCAGATTTTTTGTTTATTGCAAATCAAATAAAAATAAATACGATGCTCCAAAAAAATAGTTTAATCACAAAGCTGAGTTTAATAACTCTCAGTTTGGTACTTATACTGGCTGCCTGCCAAAAAATGAAAAGACCTTCGTTGAGTGATTATGCAAAAGATTCAAGTCCTCCCGGCGGTCCCTTAAGATTCTATGCAGCTTTTGATGGCACATCAACAGATGTATTACGAAATGCCGTGGATAGTGTTAGAGCCAATTTTGCTGCAACTAATCCTTTAACTTCTGTTACAGGCATTAGTGGTAAAGCAGTACAAGGCGCAGATGGTAAAACAATTACATGGGCATCAGCCAATGATTTTAAAACCGCAACCAGTTTCAGTATAGCATTATGGATGAAGAATACTCCAGCAGTAGGCCGCACTGAATTTGTGTTTTCATTGGTTGATGATAAATATGGCTGGCATCATAGTGCAATTTTCTTATTAGTAGAAAACCAAACAACTACTCAAACAACAATGAAATTAGGATTGATGGATCAGTGGCTGGAAGGTACTTTAAGCAAGCCTTTGTTTGATGGCAACTGGCATCACATTGTTTATTCTTACGATCAAACTACATCAAAAATGACTTATTATTTTGATGGTGCAGTTGTAACAGGTATGAACGCTGCACAAACTGATGTAAAAAATGGTGGATCACCAAGAGGAGCAGTAGATCTTTCTGCTGCTAAAAAATTAATTCTTGGCGGTTGGAACAAGAATGGTGGTGCTGATGGCCCTACTGATGATTGGATAAAAACGTATACAGGAGCTATGGATCAGTTCAGATTATATAGTAAGGCTTTAAGTGCTGCTGAAGTTTCAGCTTTATATACAAATAAACTTTAACGAAGCAGTTCTTTTCGGGGTCATAATCAAAAAAAGGGTTGCATTTCTTTGCAACCCTTTTTATTCTTATATGATATTATCAATTTTATATCAGCAATTTTTCAGAAATAATCTCTTAACTTTCTTTATGCTTGTTCGTTATATTAAGTTGTTAGTTCTCATTGTTTTTTTTCTTACTTTTTTTCTATCATGCAGGCAATCAAATCCTTTATTTACAAGTGTATCTTCTTCAACAACAAACATCAACTTTACCAATAAAGTTGAAGAGAGAGACCTCTTTAATATTTTATATTATCTCTACTTCTATAATGGAGGTGGTGTAGCAACAGGAGATATTAATAACGATGGATTAACTGATCTTTATTTTACTGCAAACAGTAAAGGCGGCAATAAACTTTATTTGAATAAGGGCAATTTTAAGTTTGAAGATATAACTGAAAAAGCTACAGTAGCCGGCACTGCCGATTGGTGTTCAGGTGTTACAATGGCAGATGTAAATGCTGATGGCTTTTTAGATATTTATGTTTCAGCTGCCAGCCAGCATCACGGACTAAAAGGGCATAACGAACTCTTTATTAATAACGGAAATGGCACATTTACTGAAAGTGCAGATAAGTATGCTTTAAATTTTTCAGGCTTTGGAACACAAGCTGCATTTTTTGATTATGATCATGACGGAGATCTTGATTGTTATTTGCTCAATCATTCACAAAAGCCCAATGCAAATATTGCTGATACCAGCAACAGAAGAAAAATGGATTCATTATCAGGCGATCGTTTTTACAGAAACGATTTTAATACTGCCGGCAGATTTACTGATGTATCTGCACAGGCTGGAATTTATCAAAGTAGTTTAGGATATGGGTTAGGTATTGCAATAGCTGATATTAATAATGATGGATGGGATGATATATATATAGGAAATGATTTTCATGAAAATGATTATTACTACATTAACAATGGCAATGGAACGTTTACGGAAAGCGGAGCAAAACATTTTCGTCATTACAGCCGCTTTAGTATGGGTAACGATGTAGCAGATTATAATAATGATGGACAGCCGGATGTTGTAACTGTTGATATGCTTCCACCCGATGAAAAAACATTAAAAACGTATGGCAGTGATGAAAATCTTGATACCTATAAGTTTAAATTAATGGGGCATGGTTATCAAAATCAATTTTCAAAAAATTGCCTGCAACGAAATAATGGCAATGGAATCAGCTTCAGCGAAACAGGTTTGCAAAGTGGTATTTCAGCAACAGATTGGAGCTGGAGCCCTTTGTTTGCCGATTTTGATAACGATGGGAACAAAGATTTATTTATTTCAAGCGGTATTGTAAAACGACCTGTTGATTTAGACTATGTACGTTTTGTGTCTGACCTGGTAATGAAAATGGATATTGATAAAACCAATGCGTTTGATAAAATGGCTATTGATAAAATGCCTGATGGTGCTTCGCATCCATTTCTGTTTAAAGGCGATGGTACTATAAGTTTTAAAGATATGAGCGATGAATGGGGTACTGCAAAAATGAAAGGGTATTTCAATGGCGCTGCTTATGCAGACCTTGATAATGATGGCAACCTTGATCTTATTATGAATTGCCTGAATGCAAAGGCAGTTATATTAAAGAATAATACAAAGAATAAAAATTCACTTACCATATCATTTAAAGGCGATAGTCTTAATCGTTTTGGAATTGGTGCAAAAGTATATGTGTTTCAAAAAAACAAATTGCAGTACCAACAGCTAATGCTAACAAGAGGCTTTCAATCTTCTACAGATACCCGTTTGCATTTTGGATTAGACTCCGTTACTGTTGCAGATAGCCTTTTAGTAGTATGGCCCGATCAAAAATTTCAGGTAATCAAAAATGTAAGCACAACCAAGCCTGTTCACTTTTCACAAAAAGAAGCAACGGGTATTTTTAATTATACAACTTATTTTAAAACAGCTGCTCCGGTATTTACAGATATTTCCAAAAACATACTTTGCAACTGGGAACACAGGGAGAATGACTTTGTTGATTTTAATGTACAGTATTTAATTCCACATGTACAATCAACAAGAGGTCCAAAACTTGCTGTTGCTGATGTGAATGGAGATGGGCTAGATGATTTTTATGCATGCGGAGCAACAAACCAGTCTGGTGTTTTAATGATACAACAAAAGAATGGTTCATTTCTTGCAACTGATACTGCTGTATTTAATGCAGATGCAATTTGTGAAGATGTAGATGCAGTATTTTTTGATGCAAACGGTGATAAAAGCCCGGATCTCTTAGTTGTAAGCGGAGGCAATCAGATACCTCAACAAAGCAGCGCATTGGAAGATCGGCTTTATTTAAATAATACGAAAGGGCATTTTATAAAAGCTGAACATGCATTTACCAAACAGTACGAAAACAAATCATGTGTAGCGGTTGCCGATATAGATCATGATGGCGATGAAGACTTTTTTATTGGCAATTTTGTAAGCCCCACCGGGTATGGCATTCTTAAAAACTCATTTCTTTATTTAAATGATGGCAAGGCCAATTTTACTTTAGCAAATTTATCAACAATTGATCTTAACAAAGCCGGAATGATTACTTCTGCTTCATTTGCCGATGTAAACAAAGACGGATGGCCGGATTTAATTGTAACCGGTGAGTGGATGAGTATAAAAATATTCATGAACAATAAAGGAATATTTAAAGCCATCGATATACCGGCATCAACAGGTTTATGGCAAACCATTTCTGTTACAGATGTAAACGGAGATGGGTTTGTTGATATACTTGCAGGTAACTGGGGGCACAATTCAAAATTGTGGGAAAGAAAATCAGGGCCATTAAAATTATATCAGAAAGATTTTGATAACAACGGTTCTAATGAACAGATAATGACGTATACAATGAACGGTAAAGAGTATACATTTCTTGCAAAAGATGAATTAGAACGGCAATTGCCCTTACTTAAAAAAGCATACTTAACATATGGTGAAGTAGCAGGTAAAACAGTTGATTATGTGTTTTATGATTTGTTTAAAGATTACCAGGAGTTTAAAGCAGAAACGCTCAGTTCTTCGTGTTTTATAAACGATGGAAAAGGGAATTTTAAGCTAATTGAATTACCCGAGGAATTACAAATGGCACCCATCATGTCTTTTGCAATGTTTAGTATAAAAAACGAACCATCATGGATAGCTGCTGGTAATTTTTATGGAGTAATACCTTATGAAGGAAGATACGATGCTTTGCAACCATCAATGTTTACATTTAACAAATCAAATAACGAAATAAAAGCAACATCAATCATTCCCGATTTTGATGGTGAGGTAAGAGATATAAAATGGTTGAAAACAATTAATGGAAAAAAAATAATGGTTATTGCCAAAAACAACGGCAAACCAATTTTTTTACAACAGAATATTGAGTGAATTTGATAAAAAATATTTTATGAATAAAATGAGTACAAACTTTATTTTAGTGACTTTTATCATTGCTTCAATGTCATTAAATTCTAATTGTAAAAAGCAAAAGCCAAAAAACGATCCTGTTGTACCAACAGGGGCATCAGTTAGTTATTGGCTCACTAAAGGAGATCAATCGGCTTTATTACAAAAGCAAACAGCACCTCTTGTCTTTTCTTCTGCCAGCAATTCATATCCTGTTATAGAGGTTGACAGTGCTCAGCAATTTCAAACTATTGATGGATTTGGTTTCACCTTAACAGGAGGAAGCGCTTTTCATCTTAATAAATTAAACAGTACCGAAAGAGCAGCATTGTTACAGGAATTATTTGGCAACAATGAAAATTCAATCAGCATCAGTTATCTGCGTCTAAGTATTGGGGCTTCAGATCTTAATTCTTCGGTATTCAGTTATAATGATTTGCCCACAGGCCAAACAGATGTAAACCTTACAAACTTCAGTTTGTCACAGGATACTGTTGATTTAATTCCTGTATTAAAAGAAATTCTTGCTATTAATCCCAATATCAAAATTCTTGGCTCACCCTGGAGCCCGCCTGTTTGGATGAAAGATAATGGTAATAGCAAAGGGGGAAGTTTGTTGCCTCAGCATTACGATGTTTATGCCCGCTATTTTGTAAAGTATATACAGGCAATGAAATTAAAAGGAATTACAATTGATGCAATTACCATACAAAATGAACCACTGCACCCCGGAAATAATCCAAGTATGTATATGCCTGCAACAGAGCAAGCGAATTTTATAAAGAATAATCTGGGCCCGGCATTTCAATCAGCTGGTATTACAACTAAGATTATCATCTATGATCACAATTGTAATAAACCGGAATATCCTATAACGATATTAAATGATCCTGAAGCAAAAAAATATATAGATGGATCGGCTTTTCATTTGTATGAAGGCGATATATCTGCGTTGTCTTCTGTTCAGATATTGCACCCCGATAAGAATTTATATTTCACAGAACAATGGACCGGTGCAAAGGGAACCTTTAACGGAGATCTGCAATGGCATATAAAAAATGTAATTATCGGGTCTATGCGCAACTGGAGCAAAGTTGCATTGGAATGGAATCTTGCTAATGATGGCGGGTATAATCCGCACACACCTGGCGGATGTACTGAATGCAAAGGTGCTATTACGTTTGATGGAGTTACAAACAGAAATGTGGCGTACTACATCATTGCCCATGCTTCAAAATTTGTTCCACCGGGATCAGTAAGAGTAGCAAGCAACCAGGCAGGCAGTATTTATAATGTTGCATTTATTACAGCATCAGGAAAAAAAGTACTGATAGCTTTAAATGATGGATCAGCTTCTGCTAACTTCAATATAAAATATAAGGGAATGAACGCAGCTGCCAGCTTGCCAGCAGGTGCAGTTGCAACATATGTTTGGTAAAAAATCAAATAAAATTTAAAATGAAAAAAATTATTTACGGCGCAATTTTATTTCAACTGATTGCATGTACAGAAAATATGAACACTGAAACAGGTTCAACTACTTTTTCAACAAACGGGAAACTGGTAACTGCGTATACAACTGCCGATAGTACTGACCTCAGGCTTACAAAAACTGATACGGCTTCATTTGCTGATAAGTCACAACCATTCGAAAACGAAGTCATTGTATTTGTCGATCCAACAAAAACATTTCAAACATATTTTGGTATAGGTGGCGCATTAACCGATGCTTCTGCTGAAACGTTTTATAAAATGCCCAAAGCCAAACAGGATGAATTCATGAAAGCTTATTTTGATAAGGATAGTGGAATTGGTTATACAGTTGGCCGGACAAATATCAATAGTTGTGATTTCAGCAGCGATATGTACACGTATATACAGGAAGGGGATAAAGAATTAAAAACTTTCAATATTGAACACGACAGGAAATTTAAAATTCCTTTTATTAAAGCAGCTATGCAGGCAGCAGGAGGAAAGTTGAATTTATTTGCAAGCCCATGGAGCCCGCCTGCGTTTATGAAAGATAATAACGATGTATTGCATGGCGGAAAATTAAAACCTGAATTTTATGATAGCTGGTCTTTATATTATACAAAGTTTATTAAGGAGTATGAAAAAGAAGGAATACCAGTTTGGGGAATCAGTATTCAAAATGAACCCATGGCAACACAACGTTGGGAGTCCTGCATTTATACTGGTGAAGAAGAACGTGATTTTTTAAAAAATCATTTAGGCCCTACAATGGAAAAAGAAGGATTAAAGGAAAAGAAAATTATTGGATGGGATCATAACAGGGATCTATTATATCAACGTGCAAGCACATTGTTAAATGATCCTGATGCGGCAAAATATCTATGGGGTATAGGTTTTCATTGGTATGAACCATGGAGTGGTGGCGAACCCATGTATGATAATGTAAAGTTGGTTCATGAAGCTTATCCTGAAACCAATTTATTTTTTACAGAAGGTTGTAAAGAAAAATTTGATTTGGCGAAAGTGTATGAATGGAGCCTCGGTGAAAAATATGGGGCTAATATGATTCATGATTTTAACAATGGAATGGTTGGTTTTACAGATTGGAATATTTTATTAGATGAAACCGGCGGCCCCAACCATGTAGGTAATTTTTGTTTTGCACCCATACATGGAAATACTAAAACAGGCGAATTGATTTATACCAATGAATATTATTACATCGGGCATTTTTCAAAATTCATTCAACCGGGTGCAAAACGTATTGTAAGCAGCCCAAGCAGAAGTCAATTCTTATCAACATCATTTTTAAATCCCGATGGAAGCGTTGCAGTTATTGTTATGAACCAGGGAAGCACAACTGATTTCTTTTTATGGATTAATGGCAAAGCGGCCAAAGGAAAAGCATTAGCACATTCTATGAATACCTATATTATTAAATAAATACCTATGGTATTATAAAGCATGAAAAAAAATATTGCCATATTATCAATTCTTATATTCTTTTTTTCAGCTTACTCCTGCAAAAAAAAACCAGCATCACCGGTTATTATTCCAGCAAAGAAAATAACTGTAGCCAGCATTTTACTAAACAATACAGATTGGGGTAGCAATACAGTTTATGGAACTAACAGGCTGCCGGTTATAAAAATCAGGTTTTCTGAATCAGTAAAGCAAAGTACAGTTAATGGAGCAATGAAATTAACTGATGCTGGCGGAATCCCTTCAACATTATCTGTGTCATTTGAAAATAAAGATTCTGTTGTTGTTTTACAACCTTCAACTCAATTAGCAGCATTAAGCAGATATCAATTTATTATTGATGGCACTTTAAAATCAGCTGCAGGAGGTGATTATATTTCATCAGTGAATAACCTTTTCATTACTCAAATTGATTCATCAAGAAAATTTCCTGTACTATCAGACAATGCATTACTTGATCTTGTACAACAACAAACTTTTAAATACTTCTGGGATTTTGGCCATCCTGTAAGTGGGTTGGCAAGAGAACGGAATACATCGGGCGAAATAGTAACATCTGGTGGTTCAGGATTTGGAGTGATGGCGATTGTAGCTGGTATCAACCGGAATTTTATAACAAGAGCACAAGGACTGGCAAGAATGCAAACCATTGTTTCTTTTTTAAAAAACACCGCACAAAAATTTCATGGTGCTTTTCCTCATTGGCTTAATGGCACAACAGGGGCGGTGATTCCATTCAGTACAAAAGATAATGGTGCAGATTTGGTTGAAACCTCTTATTTAATTGCAGGGCTGTTAACCGCAAGGCAATATTTTAACGGAGGCGATGTAGCCGAAACAAACCTTCGGAATGATATCAATACAATTTATAATGGAGTAGAATGGAGTTGGTTCAGAAAAGGAACTGAAAATGTTTTATACTGGCACTGGAGCCCCAATTATGGATGGGATATGAATTTACCGATACGTGGATGGAATGAATGCCTGATCACTTATGTATTAGCTGCATCATCCACAACCTTTCCAATTCCATTGAGTGTATATACAAATGGATGGGCAGCCGGCAGTGGATTCATTAATGGGAATTCTTATCTCGGCATACAATTGCCGTTAGGTACTGCATATGGTGGCCCATTATTTTTTTCTCACTACTCATTCCTTGGCATTAATCCAAATGGATTGACTGATACTTATGCCAACTATACCACACAAACAAGAAATCATACACTCATCAACTATAACTATTGCATCAGTAATCCAAATGTAAACTATGGTTATAGTGATTCGTGCTGGGGCTTAACTGCCAGTGATATTAACAATGGGTATACAGCCAGTTCGCCAACCAATGATGTAAGTGTAATAGCACCAACTGCAGCTATTTCCTCATTGCCTTATACACCTGTTGAAAGTATGAAAGCATTGAAATTTTTCTATTATGTGCTGGGCGATAAACTATGGAAAGAATATGGTTTTGTAGATGCGTTTTCATTGAAGCAGTTATGGTATGCCAATTCTTTTCTTGCTATTGACCAGGGCCCAATGATTATTATGATCGAAAACCACCGAAGCGGACTGATCTGGAATTTGTTTACGGGTTGCCCTGAAGTAAAAGATGGAATGCGGTTGCTTGGCTTTACAGCACCTTATTTATAAAACCTGGAATGAAATATATTTTTATTTTCATCATTGTATTCACAACTGTTCTGTTTGCTTGTGCACAAAAACAAACAAACAGCAATTCATTTAATCCAAAGAACCGGCCAAAGAATTTAAATG
>DAIOWB010000029.1:0-16735 GCA_036758725.1 Lacibacter sp. | reverse complement strand
CTGTTATTGCAACATACAACCATAACGGCCAAGTATACCGGGCAAGTTTTTTATGCTTATGATATTCGCCAGTTAATCCCCTGTAAGCGGTAAATAAAATAAAGGGAAGAATAACACCTGCAAGAATAATATGAGTAAATAAAATAAAATAATAAACAAGCTTTATTAATCCTTCTCCCCCATAAGTTGTTTCATCAGTAAATAAGTGATGGCAGATATATGAAATAAGAAACAAAACAGAAAATCCAATTGCCCATAACATCAGTTTTTTATGAGTACGATATCTTTTATCTCTCACTGCTCCGTACGCTCCTAATAATAACAAAGCAACAAACGTATTAACCAACGCATTTAAGCGGGCAAAAATGTGTTTATCAAATCCCAGGTTTACATTCAGTTTAACCCGGCTCAGTACAACAACTGCAGCAAATACAATGATGCTAACAGTAATAATAAGAATGGCTGCAAGTGTATCTTTTTTTTCAATAGCTGGCGGCAATGGAAGTCCTCTTCTGTGGCGTCTCGACATTCTATTAGATTTTATTTTCTAAACAGGTTGCGTTTTCTTTTTTTATCTTTTTCTAAAAACAAAAGGCCAATATCCCGGGCCATTTTGGTCATAGATGCAGAATCAGTTCCTTCGTACCACCCTCTTATTACCCGATCTTTATCAAGTAAATATATTTTACTGGTATGTAAAAAGGCGGTGTCAACTTCTCCTCCATCAATGGTTGCAGCTTTAAATTCATTATAAGCCAGATCATAGATTGTTTTCTTATCACCAGTTAAAAACCACCAATTATTATGACGAACCTTATACTTATCTGCATAATTTTTTAATACTTCCGCATTATCTCTTGATGGGTCAACGGTAAAGGAAATAAAATGAACCAAAGAGTCTGTTTTTAAAAATGCATCCTGCATTTTTTTCATATTCTTTGTAAGTGTAGGGCATGGGTTGGGGCAGCGTGTAAAAAAATAATCAACTACAAGAATTTTACCTTTTACATCATCCGCAAAAACGGATTTGCCTAATTGGTTTGTAAACGTAAAGTTTGACACCTTATGCCAAACGGTATCTTTAATCAGTTTCCCTTTTTCCGTTCTTTCTGTTACTGAATCATAGAAATAATGCCGTGGCATCTCAACTGATCCTTCGCTGGCATACTTAACAATCAGGTAAGCTGTTACAGGTAAAGCCACTGCCAGTAATAATCCAAATATTGCACTTCTGTTCATACCTCAATCAATCTCTTCTTAAAAAATATTCGTCCCGATACTCCTTGTAAAAAGGAAAACCGGGACGAGTTAATAAATAAAATAAACTATTATTTTAATCCACCTTCATGTTCCGGGGTTGCTTGTTGTTCATATTTAACCGGCTCCTTTGGATTATATTCATTACGTAGATTTTTCCATGAAACCCCATCTGCTAAAAAAGCAATAATGAACCAAATAAATAACATCAACGGAACAATAATGGTCATAATCAGGTTTCTGATTTCATCACCAAGGTGCATAAAAATTGATACAATATAAAACGCCTTGGAAAGGGAGAGAATAATTACCACTCCTTTTAATGCAAGATCTAACCCATTGCTAAAATCGGTTGCATATAGTAAATACCCAATCCCCAATTCAATGATGGTGATAATGGATAAGATGAGTGTTGTTTTCCAAATTCTTTTCTTTGAGTCATCAGTTGGTGCATGATGTGGAATTGTTACTTCTCCGCCAAATGTTTGATGTTCCATATTTCAATAATTTCTATGAATAATTTTATATTGTTATACTAAATAAAAGAAAAGGAATACAAACACCCAAACTAAATCAACAAAGTGCCAGTATAGTCCTACTTTTTCAATCATCAGGTAATGGCCTCTTTTTTCAAAGACCCCTGTTTGCGCCATAATCAGTGCAATTAAATTAATAATTACGCCTGAGAATACGTGAAAACCATGAAAGCCTGTTATAGTAAAAAAGAAATTTGAAAAGTTTGTTGTTGCAACTGTACCATCTGCATTAGGAAATGGGTTGCGGCCCCACCATGCTCCCTGATGAAATAAATGATTCCACTCCCATGCCTGGCAGCCCAAAAAAGCTAGTCCGCCAATGATTGTCCAGAACATCCATTTTACAACTCCTTTTTTGTTTCCATGATGGCCTTCATGTACTGCCAGCACCATTGTTACAGAACTTACAATCAGTATAAAAGTCATCAAACTCACAAATACCAACGGTAAGTTTGCATGCCCGGCAAATGGAAGTGAGTTAAACACTTGATTGGGGTCGGGCCATGAATTGCTCGACATCCTTACCGTTCCATATGAAATAAGGAAGGCGCCAAATGTAAATGTATCACTCATTAAAAAATACCACATCATCAATTTTCCATACTCCACGTTGAAGGGGCTTTTACCTCCACTCCACCATTTTGTGTTTGCTGCTGCTGCTTGTGCCATTTATCAGTTTTTAATTGTTCTCAATTTTTTAGTTATGCTACCAGTAAGAAAAATACAAACAGGTAAATCCATAACAGATCTACAAAATGCCAATACAAACCTGCAGTTTCAACAGGCGAAGTACTGTAAAATTTCATTTTTGTATTGTACGCTCTTAATAACAATACAATGAGTGCAACAACGCCTCCAATAACATGAAAAGCATGTACACCTGTAATAATATAAAAGAACGATCCTGCCACACTATCCTGAAACGTAATCTTTTGTTCCCACAGTTGTGAAAAACCAACAAACTGTGAAACTACAAATGCTAAACCTAAAAGAACCGTAAAGGCAATTAACATTCTGTATTTTGCCATTTGCCTTGCAACCATTGCTTTTTGTGCAAGGAAAATAGATAAACTGCTTATCAGGATTAATATCGTTGATAAAAAAAAGATCTTCGGCATTTGAACCGGTTCCCAACCTGCCTGATTGCTTTTTACAATATATGCACTGGTAAACCCTGCAAACATCATTGTAATACTTCCTATAGCAATCCACAATGTAAATTTATGTGGATGCATTTTTTGACTTCTTTCACTCATAACATTCTCCATCATTCAAACTTTTAATTCAACTACGTCTTTGTGATCACAAAGACGTTTTTTATTTTTTACTCATCTTAAAAAACTGTTCAGCTGCATTGGCGTCGCACTCTTGTACAAAACAATTCTAATGACCAATCTTATTTGCCAATAAAGCCAGTAAAACAATAGGCAAATACAGATAACTGCTAAACATCACTCTTCTTGCACTCTTCACATCCATGTTTATGTATAATCTCACACATTGCAACACCATAAATAAATTTGCTCCAACAAGAATCCACATACTAACAATTCCACTCATATTAAAAAAATAAGGCAACATGCCTACAGGAACCATCAACAAAGAATAAATAATAGTTTGTATTGCTGTAAACTTTGTTGGTCCTTGTTGCGAAGGCAATAATTTAAATCCCGCTTTGGTATAATCCTGATGTGCTACCCATGCAATTGCCCAGAAATGAGGAAACTGCCATAAAAACTGGATGGCAAATAATATCCAACCACCCGTCCATGAAAAATGATCTTCATTATAAGCAGCAGCCCATCCTATTAAACAAGGCAATGCCCCTGGCAAACCCCCAATTAGAACTGCAATTGAGTTTACTTTTTTTAATGGTGTATAAACAAATCCATAAATAAATAAACTGAACAATGCAATTCCTGCAGCATACCAGTTAAAATACAAACCTAAAATCAAAGAACCTGTAATAACAGTAATAAATGCAAAGGTTGTTGCTTCCTGCACACTCATTCTGCCACTTGCTACCGGTCTGTTACCGGTGCGTTTCATTACTGCATCTGAATCTTTTTCTGCTATCTGGTTAATGGCGTTGGCACTTGCTGTAACCAGCATGCCTCCTAAAAACAAAAGCAGAATACTTAAAAGATCATACTCAACTACATTTGGCGCCAACATATAAGAAATAACACTGCTAAACACCACGGTGAAACTGAGCGTAAATTTCATGAGTTCTTTATAATCCTTCAGCTTACCCATGAACATATTGTAATAACCACCCTTCTTAACTACCTCTTTATCTTCCTGCGTCTTACTCAATTTGTTTTTATAAAAATTATTTTTCTTGTTATCGTTCTTTAATTAATGTTTGCTTTCATCTGCACTAACAGGTGTGGTTTGAGGAATAAAATCAATTCCATCTTTACCATAATCATAAGCCCAGCGATGAACTTCAGGAATTTCTCCTTCCCAGTTTCCATGCCCCGGATTAATTGGTGTAGTCCATTCCAACGTGTTTGAATTCCAGGGATTTTGTGTTGTAACCTTTCTTCCTTTCCAGATGCTGTAAAAGAAATTAAGTAAAAACAAAATTTGTGTAAGGAAAACAATGATTGATACAATGCTGATAAACTGGTTAAGTGTTCCAAAATGTTTAAATGATTCCCAGATGTCGAATTTGTAATAACGGCGAGGCATACCTGCTAAACCTTCATAATGCATTGGCCAGAAAATTAGATAAGCCCCAATGATAGTGATCCAGAAATGAACATAGCCTAATGTGTTATTCAGGTAGCGGCCATACATTTTAGGATACCAATGATAAATGCCTGCAAACATTCCAAACATACTTGCTACACCCATTACAATATGGAAGTGTGCAATAACAAAATAAGTATCGTGTAATTGAATATCTAACGATGAGTTGCCTAAGAAAATTCCTGTTAAACCACCCGAGATAAATAAACTTACAAATCCAATAGCAAACAACATAGCCGGTGTAAAACGGATATTGCCTCTCCAAAGAGTAGTTAACCAGTTAAACACTTTTATAGCACTTGGAACTGCAATTAATAATGTAAGTAATACAAAGAAAGCGCCAAGGAAAGGATTTAATCCGGTTACAAACATATGGTGTGCCCATACGAGGAATGCAAGAATGGTGATGGAGAATAAAGATCCAACCATGGCCATATAACCAAAGATGGGCTTACGGCTGTTTACTGATAATATTTCAGATGCCATACCCATGGCTGGTAACAGGATGATATAAACTTCAGGGTGACCAAGAAACCAAAATAAGTGTTGATAGAGAATTGCACTACCGCCTTCATTGGGCAATGCTTTTCCGTTAATATAAATATCGCTTAAATAAAAACTGGTTCCGAAATGACGATCAAAAATTAATAATATAAACCCTGAGAATAAAACCGGGAATGATAATACGCCTAATACTGCTGTGAAGAAGAATGCCCATATTGTTAATGGCAAACGGGTCATGCTCATTCCTTTTGTACGCATATTTAAAACAGTAGCGATATAATTTAAACCGCCTAATAATGCAGACACAACAAACAATGCCATTGAAACCAACCACAAATCCATTCCTATTTTACTACCGGGAGAAGCTTCACCTAATGCACTCAACGGTGGATAAGCTGTCCAACCTCCGCTAAAAGGGCCTGTTTGAACAAACAACGAACTCAACATTACCACACTTGCAATAAAGAAAAACCAATAAGATAACATATTTAAAAACGGTGAAGCCATATCTCTGGCTCCAACCTGCAATGGAATAAGTAAGTTGGAGAATGTACCACTTAATCCCGCTGTTAGTACAAAGAACACCAGCACCGTTCCGTGCATGGTTACTAATGCATAATAAGCTTCAGCTTGTAACTGACCACCTTTTGCCCATTCGCCTAACAAAGTTTCCATCCATGGAAACTTTGCATCAGGATATCCTAATTGCAAACGAAAGATTACAGAAAATAAACCACCCAATAATGCCCAAAACATACCAGTGATTAAAAACTGTTTGGCAATGGTTTTATGATCCTGACTAAACACATACTTAGTAAGAAATGTTTCATGATGATGACCATGATGCACTTCATGATGTGCTTCGTGAGGAACACTAACCGAGTGCTCGTGTACATGTAATGTTTCGCTGCTCATACTATTTTTAATTTTATACTATTCTCTTAATAATTATTTATTGATAACTGCTGCAACCACTGTTGGTTTTGCAATTGTATCTGTAACCGGTTTGTTCGAAGGATCTTTATCAGGATTTGCAACATAATAGTTGGGCTTTTGTTTTGCCATCCACAAATCAAACTCTTCCTGTGTTACAACTTCAATAACACCTCTCATTGAATAATGACCATTTCCACACATCTGATCACAAGAAATTTCATAAACAAAATCAGGATTCCCCGTACGCAATTTCATTTCTGTAGTTGTGTACTTAGGAGTAAACCAAAGTGTGGTTGGAATTCCCGGAACCGCATCCATCTTTAAACGGAAATGATTTAAACCAACATCATGAATAACATCACGACTATTAATGATTAATTTAACCGGTCGGTCTTTAACAATGTACATAGTAGTTGTTGTAACCACATCATCAAAATTTGCAGGATCGGTCTTCAGTCTTAATTTTTCATCATCTGCCCAAATCTGACCTAATGAATTGTTTGATGCATCATCTATTACCCTGAAATAAGTTCTTCCAAAATTTTTATCCTTACCGGGATAACGCATAATCCATCCAAACTGCTTTCCTACTATTTCCACTTCCAGTGCGCCCTTTGGTGCATCAGATGTAATGCGGAACCAGAACTTTAAACCAAACACTACCAATACAGTTAAAAAGATAGCCGGTACAACCGTCCAGATTAATTCAAGTTTATTGTTATGTGGAAAATAAAATGCTTTTTGACCTTCTTTTTCCTGGTATTTCCAAGCAAAAAAGAAAAGAAGAAATTGAGTAATAACAAAAATGATTCCTGTTACTGCTGTTGTAATCATAAACATTTCATCAATCCTTTCACCTTCAACAGATGCAGATCCCTGTGGAAACAATGTAGTTCCATACAACAATTTGTTACAATACCAAACACCAATTAAACCAAGGATCATGAATCCCAGCAACAAAAACCCATTGATTCGGTTGCTTTGTTTACGGGAGCTTTTTTCTCCTTTTAACACGCTTACATATTCACTGGCTTTAGCGATTTGAAAAATCACAACAAACACCAGCACAGCTGCTGCAATAACCAAATATGTTGTAGTACTCATAGCTTGCGCAAATTATTTATAGTTCTTCAATTTTTTTTCTTTGTTCAATGTCTTATACGTGATGAATCAGACTTTCTTTAACTAAAGGATTATTCTTTGGTAATAACGTTGCTTTTGTTAAATAATGTGCTGTTAAATAAATAATCAATCCTATAAAACCAGATGCTATACCCAGGCTGTATACAAAATGACCAAGTGAATTCGATTCTTTACCTAATTCTTTTAAAGGTCCGGGTGTAACCATTTGATAAAAATCGAGCCAGTGACCAAAGATGATGATTACTGCCATTAATGTTACAACGGTATAGTTACGCTTAGAACCACGACGCATTAAGATTAATAATGGTGCCAGGAAATTAATAATAAGGTTAAGGAAAAAGATTCCTTTAAAAGGGCCACCATCACCACCGGGCCCTAAACGTTCAACAAAATATTTTGTTTCTTCCGGTTGGTTACTATACCAGATAAGCATGTATTGTGAAAACCACAAGTAAGTCCAGAATACTGAGAAGGCAAACATAAACTTACCTATATCATGAATATGTTCTTCTGTTACAAATTCTAGATATCCGAGGTTTTTAAGATACACCACAAACAACATCATTAATGAAAGACCGGCAACCCATGAACTGGCAAAAGTGTACCAGCTATACATGGTGCTGTACCAATGAGCATCAATACTCATCAACCACATCCATGGCAATGTACTTAAAACGGTTAATCCATATGTAACAAGGAATGCTGCAGCAATGGCTAAAGATTTCCAGTAAAACGTATGGTCATTTTTTGCTGCAACATCTTCTGCCAACGAGTTTTTACGGAACCAGTTGCGGAACCATATCCATAACCCAACGGAAGTTAAAGACAGAATGGTAAAAAATGTAGGATTTAAAAATCCGCTTTTCTCAGATAATTTCTCATCGAGGTGAGCCGTGTCTTTCCAATGATAAATATGATGATCACCGGAGAGCCAAACATATGCAAGTAAGATTACCAATGTTACAGGGCCCAATACATTCAGCCCGCCTGAAATTGCTTCCGGAACTCTGCGAAAAGCTAAAGGCCATCCACCCTGTGCCAGTGTAGTAACACAGATAAAAAAGAAACTGGATGCAACCACCAGCAACCAATAAATACTGTTATGCATCAGTGCCATCCAGAATTTGGTTGCTCCATAAGCTTCTGCTCCATGTTCTTCACCATGACCACCGGAGAAAGGATGCAGAAATACAATGCCAAGAATAAGTGTTAACACACCCACCCCCATCAATGCATAACTCCATTTTTTTAATCCACCCGGTATTGCAAATTGTTCTTTCAGTGCCATTGAACTTCGTTTATTGTTGAATGTTATTAGTTTGGTCTTTTTTTTATTTTGCTTTCGTTGAGTCTGTTGTTGTTGCTGCAGGCGTCTGTGTTTTCCCTGCACCTTGAACACTCTTAATATATTGAATCACCATCCATCTTTGCTTTGTACTTAATTGCGATGCATAACTACCCATCAGGTTTTTACCGTATGTTAATGAATACATCATTTGCCCGGCTGGCATGTTTTCATATTTTGCATCACCAACTAAAGTAGCAGGCTTTGCAGCATAAGGACCGTTGCCTCCATTATAGAGCGGACCGTTTCCATCTAATTTTTCCCCATGACATATGCCACAATTCACTTTATATAATCTTGATGCTTCAATGATTTCATCTGTTTGAAGTACAGATATGGGGCTTTGAATCTGCTTTGATGCAACATAATTCGTGCTATCACCTACTTTATCTTTTTCAAGAGGGAAGTAAGCAACACCGCCACGTTTTATTGTACCTGCAACCGGTGAAGCATCGTAATAAATTCCGGCTTGTTCCAGGTTGCTATGATCTGCATACGTTTCTACTGCCCGGCTGTAAGCCATATCAGGCATATAAATTTTTCCGGGCTCCCTGCGGATACCATTGTTGCAGGATGCTGCTGCAATTAATACTGTAATCAACCCTATTGTAACAATCTTTGTTGTACGCATTTCTAATAATTTATGCTATAACTGTTTGTTCTTTTTTTTCAAACGCTTTTCTGTTTGTATCGTAACGTCCAAGCCACCATCCTGTTTCTGCTTCTTTCTCAAACACTTCTACTGCGCCTGCATTTATAAAGAAAGCTTTTACTTCTTCAGCATTTGTTTTTTCAGTGATTTCTATAGGCATCACAAACAAATCATCTGTAGAACGTAAATGAAAATGATCCTTTCTTATAAAAGGTGAAAGCTGGCATAAGTAACAGAATGTAAGCACCATTCCAACAGCAGCACACAACACGGTTAATTCAAATACAATTGGAATAAATGCAGGGATGGGCAAATGTGGCTTACCACCAATATTCATAGGCCAGTCTTTAGTAAACACCCAGCTCATGAAAGTAAGAGCGGTGGTAGTTCCTGTAAGTCCATAAATAAATCCGGCAGTATGTAAGCTGGTATCACGCAATCCCATTGCATGATCTAAACCATGAATAGGGAAAGGGGTATAGAGATCATGAATTTTATAGCCTGCTTTCCTTGTGTTTTTTACAGCAGGAAACAATACTTTTTCATCATCAAAACAACCAACAACGAATTTTTTTACACTCATAATTTTTTAGCTTTTAATGCGCATGTAATTGATCATGTGCAAACTCTTCAACAGTTTGTTCTTCCAATGGATCCATTTGTTCCTTATAACTTTCACCATGTTTCTTTAAGATGTGCTTAATTTCAGCAATGGCAATTACAGGGAAATATTTGGAGAAAAGGAAGTAACAGGTAAAGAACAATCCAAACGATCCGAGATAGAAACCTACTTCCCAGATAGAAGGACGATAGTACACACTCCATGATGATGGCAGGTAATCACGGTACAAAGAAGTAACGATGATTACAAAACGCTCAAACCACATACCGATATTTACAACCACACTCATTAAGAATGTAAATGCAATGTTGCGGCGTAATTTTTTTACCCAGAACAACTGTGGTGTAATAACATTACAAGTCATCATTAACCAGTATGCCCAACCATAAGGACCGGCAATACGGTATTTAAAGAAAATATCCTGTTCAAACTTCACCGCACTGTACCATGCCATGAACAATTCAGTTAAATAAGCACAACCAACAATTGAACCGGTTAATACAATAACCTTGTTCATATTTTCAATATGGCTGATGGTAATATAATCTTCAAGCTGCATTACTTTCCTGGTAACTAACATCAATGTTTGCACCATGGCAAAACCTGAGAAGATGGCACCCGCAACAAAGTAAGGAGGGAAGATGGTAGTATGCCAACCGGGAATTACCGATGTAGCAAAGTCAAATGATACAATAGTATGTACTGATAATACCAATGGTGTACTTAACCCTGCTAATACCAATGATAAACTTTCATGACGCTGCCAGTGCTTGGTTGAACCCGTCCATCCAAATGATGCAACACCATAAAATAATTTAGCCCATTTCTTTTTAGCTCTGTCACGAAGTGTTGCCAGATCGGGCAACAAACCACTATACCAGAATAAAAGAGAAACAGTAAAATAAGTTGAGATGGCAAATACATCCCACAACAATGGAGAATTAAAGTTTACCCATAAAGGACCACGGGTATTTGGATAAGGCATTACAAAAAACGCCATCCACACACGGCCCATGTGCCAGATTGGAAACTGGCCGGCACAAATAACCGCAAAGATGGTCATGGCTTCTGCAGCACGGTTTACACCAGTACGCCAACCCTGGCGGAAAAGCAAAAGGATAGCAGAAATCAATGTTCCTGCGTGACCAATACCCACCCACCAAACGAAGTTGGTGATATCCCAACCCCAACCAACGGTTTTATTCAGGTTCCACATACCCGTACCATATACAACTTCCATGTATAAACTCACAACACCAAACAATAATAATGCAACCGAAATAAGAAAACCAATCCACCACAAACGGGAAGGAGCGGCTTCTACCGGCTTACAAATATCTTCAGTTACATCGTGATAGGTTTTGTGGCCATCAACCAATGGTTCCCTAACCTGTGATTCGTACCTTAGTAATGACATATTTCTGTTGCTTTAAAGCCCCACCTTCGTTTCCTCCCCGAAGGGAAGGAAGGCCAAGCCCTGTTTACTATTTTCAACTTTTGTTTTCACCTATCGAGTTCAATTGAAAGATGATCTTTTAATTATTAATCAGTTATCCTGTTTTCTTTCTGTCCAAAATAAGCTGGCCCTGTGCCTGGCAAGTCCCCCTTTGGGGGATTTAGGGGGCTGCTTTTAATGAGCTGCTTCCGTTGTTGCTTCTTTCTTCTCTTCGTGTTTTTCTACTTGTCCTTCTTCTTCATGATTACCAACTATACGATCCGTATTTCTAACTTTTGCCATATAACTTACGTTTGGCAATACGTGTAATTGTTCCAATACATAATAGGTGCGGTTTGCATCCTCTGTTGTACGCACTTTTCTGATGGCACTTTCTTTATCATTTACATTACCAAACACAATGGCATTTGCAGGACAAGCTTGCTGGCATGCAGTTTTAATGTCGCTGTCAACCATTGGGCGACTGTCTTTCTTAGCAGTGAGTTTTGCTTCCTGTAAACGTTGTACACAGAAAGAACATTTTTCAATTACACCACGGCTTCTAACAGTAACATCAGGATTTAACACCATTCGTGTTAACTCATCATTCATTTGTGTTGTTACTTCATTCAATCGTCCGCTTTCAATGATTGGGTTCTGATTATCTTTAAAACTATCAGATCCATTCCAATCGTGCCAGTTAAAGCGGCGTACTTTATAAGGGCAGTTGTTTGCACAATATCTTGTACCAATACAACGGTTATAAGTCATTTGGTTTAATCCTTCACTGCTGTGGTTGGTTGCCGCAACCGGACAAACGTTTTCACATGGCGCATTATCACAGTGCTGGCAAAGCATAGGTTGGAAAACAACATCGGGATTTTCCATATCACCGCTGAAATAGCGATCTATACGTAACCAATGCATATCATGATATTTCGCAACTTGTTTTTTACCAACAACAGAAACGTTGTTTTCTGCACTACAAGCAACTACACAGGCACCACATCCATTACAGGTATTAAGATCAATACTCATTCCCCATTTAATACCAGGCTTATCAAAAACCGGATAAAGAGTTCCTTCTTTTTCCAGGCCATCAATTCCGCCATAATCTTTCAACTCAGCTAAACGCTCATTGATGAAGTGTTTAGGTTCTTTTATAATGGTTGCAAGACTTGCTTCTTTAATAACTTCCACACGGTTGCCATAAGTACTGTGTGTTTGCATTTGAGCTATATCGTATTGCTCATCTGTTTTTTCAATGGTAACATCACTAACAGCATATTCATAAGTTTGGCCATTAAAGCCAACCATTGGATATATGTTTTTACCAGATCCTTTTGCAGCTAATCCAACTTTTTCACTTCTGCCATAACCAACTGCAATAGCAATGGTTTCAGCATTCATACCAGGTATAATCAACAATGGAAGTGAAATTTCTTTTCCGCCTGCTTTAATTTTTAATACGGGTTTAGGTGGATTTACATCATAATCATCATCAGCTTTGTATCCTAACTCTTCAGCTGTTTTTACAGAAATCATTGCATAGTTGTCCCAACATGCTCTTGTAATAGGATCGGGCATTTCCTGCAACCATGGATTATTTGCCATTTTACCATCACCAATACTTACTTTCTGATAAATGAACAATTCATATTTACCGGCTTTTTTAGTTTGGCCCAATTTTGAAACAGCGCCTGCTAAAGAACCTCCGTTAAATGAAGCACCTGCAACAGTTGCTGTTGCTGGTTCAATTACACCATCCTGAAGTGCTTTGTCATAAGCAGCTTGTCCGCCCAGTTTGCTTATCCAGTAATTTTTAAAATAAATATTATAATCAGTTACTGAACTTCCGCTCCATGTTAATAATGATGAAGCAAAAGGCCTTGTTTTAAATAAGGGATGAATTGTAGGTTGTATAAAAGAAAGATATCCGGGTTTTGCTTCTGCATCGCCCCAGCTTTCTAAAAAATGATGATCTGGAAGAATGTATTGGCATTGTTCTGTTGTTTCATCTTCTCTTTCATTGAACGAAACAGTTAAGCCCACTTTTTTCCATCCATCAACAAATTTTTTGTTATCCCTGTAAGTATAAACAGGGTTTGCGCCATGAACCAATACTGCCCCAACCAATCCTGCGTTCATATCATTCACCAGTTGCTCCATATCTGCATCTACCCCTTTACGATAGTTTACAGTTGTTCCGAAGTTGATGGTTTTGCCATTGGCACCAATCTTATCATTGATTGCATTAACTATTATTTGTGCATTAATATCATTACTTCCGCAAACAATAAGGGCATTGCCGCCTGCTGCCATTAATTCTTTTGCTGCAGCTTCAATTCCGGCAGCTAAACGTTTATCAGTAATAGCCGGAGCAGAAACGGAGCCGCCAAGCTTTGCATATAAATTAAGTAATGCAGCACCAAGATCACTTGGTTTGTGTGTATAACGTTCATCAGCGTTTGCTCCCGTCATGCTAAAAGTACTTTCAAACTGAAAGTGACGGCTCATGGATGGATTCTTCTCATTAATTTTTCTTCCTGCTGCATATTGCTTTGTATACTCAACCGGGCTGATCCATGAACCAAGAAAATCAGCACCAAAACTTACAATCACTTTTGCAACATCAAACTGGTAAGAAGGAATTCCTTTTTTACCATAAGAAGCTTCATTGGCCTGAATAATTCCGCTGTAAGAAACAGCATCGTATGTTACATGTTTAAATGTTGGATATTTTGCTTTGAACTCATCAATAACTGTTAATACAGATGGAGAGTTAATGGTAGAGCTTAAAAGCACAATTTGCTTGCTGCCAACTGCTGCTAATGCCGAAGCAATTTTTTTATCTACAGCTTCATAAGTTGGCGCTTCTTTAAAACCATCTGCTGCTTTTTCCATTGGGAAACGAATACGGCCCGTATCATATAAATTCAAAACAGATGCCTGTACACGTTGTGTTGTTGCACCTTTTGTAAATCCTGATTCATTTCCTTCAATCTTAATAGGGCGGCCGTCTCTCACTTTTGCTAGCACAGGAACCACATCTCCATCCAATACAAAAGTTGTAGCATAATAATTAGATACACCGGGTACAATATCTTCAGGCTTGTTTAAAAAAGGAATTGCCTTCTTTACAGGAATTTCACAACTGGCTGCAAGTGTTGCAGCTGCAGTACTGAAACCTAAATACTTTAAAAAGTCACGGCGGGGAGTCTTTGCTCCATTATCGTTCATTTCAAAAGGCAGTTCTTCCTTAAACTCATTCTCAGCATCTGTCTGATATGCCTTTGTATTGTTCAGATCACCGAAACTTTGCCAATATTTTTTACTCATATGCTCTAATTAGCGAATTTGAAAATTTGTCCTTTAATTCAACTTAACCTTGATAATTAATAGTGGCATTTCTGACATTCAGTTCCGCCAATATTTTCAACGGTTACACTATCCATTTTACCGTTTTTAATATCATTATGGAATTTCTCATACATACTGTAAAATCCGTTTTCTTTAAACTTAACGCTGCTTTCACGGTGACAGTTAACACACCAGCCCATACTCAAATTGCTGAACTGGTATACTTCACCCATTTTTTGAATTTCACCATGGCAGGTTTGACATTGTACGCCACCTGCTTTTGTATGCTGTGAGTGATTGAAATAAACATGATCAGGAAGGTTGTGAATTTTAATCCACTCAATTGGTTTTCCTTTTCCTGTGTAGCTGTTTGATGCAGGATCCCAGCCTGAGAAAGTATATAATTTTTGAATTTCTGCAGTACCGTTTACTTCTGTTCCATCTTCTCTGAACATCTTTTCTCCTTTGTACTCATTAATAGCCATGTGACAGTTCATACAAACATTGACACTTGGAATATTTGCATGCTTGCCTTCCATTGCACCGCCATGGCAATACAAACAGTTTACCTGGTTGATGCCGGCATGTACTTTATGAGAATAATAAATAGGTTGTTCAGGTTGATAGTTGGTTGTACGCCCTAAACCAATAGCCCCTTGTATTGTCATGTATCCTCCTACCAAAAAGAGTAAAATGATACCCGTTGCGATGTACGCTTTGTTTTTCCAGAATGGAACAGGTTCTCCTCTTACGAACCCGTCTTTTTCATCAGTTAATTTTTTAAGGTTGCTGTTGATTTGTAATAAAATCAATGCTACAAGCGCTAAAACAATCGCAAGAATTCCAAAGAGAAGTGAATTATCTTCTGCCGGAGCTGCTGATGTGGCCCCTGCTGTTGGAACATCGGGCTTTTTGTTTGCTTCTGTATTAATGTAGGTGATAACAGCATCAATATCTTTTTCTCCTAAACCAGGAAATGCCGTCATCATAATTCCATTGTACTCCTTAATGAGATCAGTAGTATATTGATCTTTTTTTGCAAAACCAGCCGGGTTGTGAATCCATTCATAAAGTTTTTTACGATCGCTCCATGGACCACGTCCTTCTAAACCCGCTAAAGCAGGACCTGTAAGTTTTTTACCTACCGCATGACAGCTTGCACAATTAGCCTGAAACAATGCCTTACCATCCTGTGCAAATATTTTATTACCAATCAGTAATGAAATGAGCAGTATACAAACAGTAAATGCCCTGCGGAGTATTAATTTTGGTTGATTCATAACGTTCTACACCGTATTGAGATTAGGAAGAATATCCTGATTTATAGACCGCAAATTTAGGGGAGGATACTGACAATATATCCACAGTTTGAAAAAAAATTTTACTTAGTTGTGACTTGACTACTAATAACTTGAAGCTTTTTTCAGTTTACATGATTAATTAAAGTAAAAGATTGGTCAAATATACCTTTTTTGAGTTGTGCATGTTGCTGAATAAAGTTTTCCCCCGACTTTTGCTGCCATGTTTGAACGTTTAAAGAAAAAATGGAATGTAGGGTGGTGGCAGTTTGTGCTCATATTTACCACATTTGCATTGGGCGGTAGTTTATGTGCCCGTGTTGGAAACTGGCTTTTGAGCTTTTTACTTACTGAAAAAAGTGTTTTGTATTGGATCATTTACGTGCCATTAATTACTGTTTTATGGCCTCTGTGTGTTTTATTAATCAGCATTCCACTGGGGCAATACCGTTTTTTTAGTAATTACCTGAAACGCATCTGGGAAAAAATAACCGGCAAAACCAATGCTAAACGAATTGCCATTTTTGCATCGGGCAAAGGAAGCAATGCTGAAGCCATTATTCATCACTTTAAAAATCATCCCTTCATCAGAATTGCATTAATTATTTCCAACAAACCCGATGCGGGAGTGTTACATATTGCAGCAGCCAATCATATCCCAACCCTTATTATTGAAAAAGATGATTTTTTTAAAGGCAATGCATATGTGGAAGACTTAAAGAATGAGCAAATTGACTTTATTGTGCTGGCTGGTTTTTTATGGAAAGTGCCAACAGCATTAATTAAAGCTTATCCGCAACAGATCATCAATATTCATCCGGCACTGCTTCCAAAGTATGGTGGCAAAGGCATGTATGGACATTTTGTACATGACGCTGTCATAAACAACAAAG
>DAIOWB010000028.1:0-17712 GCA_036758725.1 Lacibacter sp. | reverse complement strand
ACAATAACAAATCTTTGTTTTAAATCATTATTGAGATCAAGTTGGAAAATGGGCTGATTGTTTGTTTCGCCTGCAATTTTCAATTCTGCTCCTTCTTTTAATTCACCTGCATAAGCGGTGAATCCTGTTGCTAAAGTTAAAATGGTAAATAACCCGATAGCTGCTTTTTTCATTGTCTTTTTCATGTTGTTTTTTTTAAGTGTTTTATAAATACTAATTGCTCATAGACATATAAATGTCATTCATAGGTTAAAAGTCTGTTTATCTGATAAACGCTTTATTCCTTTTTACTTTTCCTGATTTTTTTATTTTTTATTTCAGAAAAAATTCTTTTTTAAACAAGCATCGATGGAGCAAGTATCGTTAGGGCAAGCAAAGGGCAAAATTGAACCGGATTTATTTTCACTGCGGGAGCAGTTATTTTTTAATGACAACACAAATGTAAAAGCTGTTTTGTTGGTATTCAAATCAAATAATAGGTTGTTTATTGTCCTTAAAATTCATCTTATAATACTAAAATCCTTTGTAGCAAAGGCTTTCAGAATTATTATTCAATCATGCCCAACTGCTTTTTTTCATGTGTTTTTACCTGTTTAAAACAAATGCTGTTTAAGTTTACAAGCACTTTACAGATCATTATCTTTGTTACGAAGTAAACAAAACACAGTTTCAAATAAAAGAATGAACTATTATATTATAGCCGGAGAAGCAAGTGGTGATTTACATGGCGGCAATCTCATTAAAGAGTTGCATAAGGTTGATGCTGGCGCTACCATCCGCTGCTGGGGTGGTGATAAAATGCAGGCAGCAGGTGCAACGCTTGTAAAACATTACAGAGATCTTGCGTTTATGGGTTTTGTTGAAGTAATAAAAAATATACGTACCATTTTTAAAAATCTTTCGCTGTGTAAAGCAGATATTCTTTTAACAAAACCAGATGTATTGATATTGATTGATTATCCTGGTTTTAATTTACGTATTGCAGAATGGGCAAAAGAAAATAATATTAAAGTTATCTATTACATTTCTCCACAGGTTTGGGCATGGAAAGAAAACCGGGTAAAGAAGATGAAACAATGTATTGATAAAATGCTTGTGATATTGCCTTTTGAAAAAGAATACTATTTATCAAAATGGAATTGGGAAGTTGAATATGTTGGTCATCCCTTACTGGAAGAAATAGAACATGGAGAATGGAAGGCTGTGAGCAATCCGTTATCATCAAAACCGATCATCGCCTTATTACCCGGAAGCCGTAAACAGGAAATCTTAAAAAAATTGCCTGCTATGCTGGAGGTTAGTAAAGCATTTCCGGCATATCAGTTTATAGTTGCCAAAGCTCCAGGATTAGAAGAATCATTCTATTCTGAAATGATTCAAGCATACAGCAATGTATCAACGGTGAGCAATCAAACTTATTCATTACTGCAACAATCAACTGCTGCACTGGTAACATCGGGCACTGCAACTTTAGAAACAGCCCTGTTTAATGTGCCGCAGGTAGTTTGTTATAAAGGCAATGCCATCAGCTACATCATTGCAAAGCAACTGGTGAATATTAAATATATTTCCCTGGTGAATCTTATTATGAATAAAGAGGTGGTAAAGGAACTGATACAACATGAAATGAATACAGAAAATCTGTGTCTTGAATTAAAACATGTTTTGCCAGGGGGAACTAAAAGAGATAATGTAATTGACAATTACAAAAAACTAAAAGAACTATTAAGCAGCACAGATGGAAATGCATCAGCAAAAGCAGCAAATGAAATTTACAGTTTTATAACAACCGGGAGTTTAGAATAACTCTTTTATTACTTAATAATTATTAACCACGTATGAGTGGCAAAATCACCAGACGTGTCAGGATGACAATTAACGCAAACAGGAACAGAAAGATTGAAATTCTGTTAATCCCATGCATATATTTCATCCATTGTGTTTTCTCCTGATTTGGATCGGGCTTCTTCAGATATAAATATTCGGCTACTTGTTTTAATATGCCCATTCTTTTATTTTTTAATGATAACAATGCAAGATATAAAATGTTCAGATTTATGACCAGAATCATATTTTAATTAATAAACAGACTTTAATTTACAATCGTAATTCAACAAATTAATAAACCATAAACTTTTGTGTATGAAGTATTTAAAAATGATTGCTCTATTGTTTTCTGTTCTGTTTTTTAGTTGTAACAACGAAAACCAATCTGGTTCTTCTGATGCTGCTACAACTGAAGCTGCAACAACAGTTGGTCAATCAAATGTACAGGACGATGTATCGGGCAAAGATGTAGTGAAAGTTGCTGTTGGAAGTAAAGACCACACTACTTTGGTAGCCGCCTTAAAAGCAGCTTCTTATGTTGATGCTTTAAGTAATGCCGGCCCTTTTACTGTTTTTGCTCCAACCAATGAGGCTTTTGATAAATTACCAAAAGGAACCTTAGAAGATTTACTGAAACCTGAAAACAAAGACAAACTCCGTAGTATTCTTGAATACCATGTATATGTTGGTGTATTAAAAGATGCTTTGTTAGCTGATGGAATGTCTTACGGAATGGTAAGTGGAGAAAATATAACCATAGGCAATAAAGATGGAAAAATTACAGTGAACGGAGCTAATGTACTTGCTTCCATACCTGCAACAAATGGAATTATTCATGTTGTTGATGCTGTTTTATTAGCTCCGGCTAAATAGTTTCAACTTCACAAAATTAAAAAGGGCATCTAAAAGAGATGCCCTTTTTAATTCCTTTTCTAGTATTAATAAATAGATTCCTTTTTATCGTTTTGTAAAATATTAATCTGCATAACTGTTGCAATTGATAATGCCCGTTGTTTAGTTTGTTCTGCCAGCTCACCTTCAAACAATTCGTTTACTGTTTCATTAAAGAGTTGGAGCCACTTATCAAAATGATTTTTTTGCATGGCTGATTTTTCATTCAACTGTTTATGAATAAGCATGGGGTTACCTGTATAACCTCCCTTATGAAAAATAATGTTTTCCCAGAAATCGTACATCAAAGGCAAGTGTTTTTCCCAATTCACATCTACAACCCGGTTAAAAAAATGCCCAATTGTTTCATCGGGTTTTACTTTATCATAAAATGTATTTACCAACAACATTACATCTTCCCTGTTTATTATATCATGTTTCATTTTAGTTTATTTAACAAGTAACAAACTGAAATCAGTGATGGCCTTTATTGAATGCATCTGCATTGCCTTGAATGTAAAGAAATCTCCTTTTTTCAGATGGAAACTTTCACCGGCTAGTATAAACTCAGCTTCACCTTTTTGAACAATACAAAATGCATCTGTTTTAGAAAAATGTGGTTTTAATTCTTCTCCTTCGGGTAAGGTAAGCAGCATGGCTTGAAATCGTTCATCTTTGTGCAATGCCGATTTGCCCGTTTTTTCAAATTGAAGGAGTTCGTTGATGTTTCCTTTTATCATGGGGTTGTTTTATAAATCTTTCTTTTGAAAATTCTTTAATGAAAACCAAACAGGTAAAACAGACCAAAGCAAAAGAACCAGTACAGACAATGAAATTCCAAAACCGTTTCCAAAAAATTCCTGGAATACAGCACCTGTATAACCCATCAATGCTGAAATATCAAGCTTCAATAAAATTAAAATGCGTGAAAGATCAACCGGGTTTATCATACTTAAAATAATCATTGGTTTTTCAATCGGATAATCACTGAATTGAAAAAGTATAAGTAAAACAATTGCATCATAAATCAGCGTAAAGAAGAACCAAAGCAAAATAGAAATGCCAATACCTTTTGCTTTGTCTCTGGTTTTTACTGAAGCAAGTAGTGCCAGACCTGTAAAAATAATTGTTTGAAATAACCCTGAAATAATCAGGATAGTACCGGTTGCCGTTCCATCATAAATTAAAACCGGAATTCCTATCCCAACAAAAAAAGCAAGCGATAATGATAAAGCCAATCCTCCATAAATACTTAACCACAATGTTTTTCTTTTTAATGGCTGGGCAACCAGTAATTCAATAAACTCAGATGAGTTGTATACGTAAATAGTTGAAAAAATAATGCTCACCAACGGAATAAAAATTAATAACAGGTTCATTAAACTCATGATTCCCTTTGTTGCATTTGCATCCATACTAAAAACACCTATTGAAACAGCAAGCAAAAAAAGAGTGTAGGCCAGTATAATTCTGTTCTTAATTAAATCGAGCATTACATATTTAATAATTGTACGCATATCAGTTTTGTTTCATGATTTGAGCAATCGCCTTAGCCAGTTTTTCTTCGCCTGTATCTTCCTTTAATTGTTCAAGTGATTTATGGAATTGTAATTTACCTTCCTGCATATAGATGATTTCACTAACAACATCATCCAGTTCACTGAGTATATGTGATGTAATAAGAATGAGTTTCCCCAGTTGTTTCTCCTGTACTATTTTTTTCTTGAGTATTTCAGAAGCCACAGGATCAAGACCTGCAGTAGGTTCATCAAGGATCAGCACATCAGGGTTAAACAGAAAAGCCAGTGATGCACTTACTTTTTGTCTTGTACCCCCACTGAGTGTTCTCATTTTTTTGTTCATGATTGCATTTAATCCAAACTCTTCAATTAATTCTTCATCTGTTGTTGAAGAAGATGATTTACGGATATCCTTCATCATGTTAAACACCTGTTCTATACTCATATTATCGGGGTAGCGTCCAATCTGTGGCATATATCCAATCCTTTCCCGGTAATTCCAATCATGCAGAATATTATTCTTATCAAACGTAATAAAACCACTTTGGGGAACAACCATCCCCAATATACATTTAATGAGTGTTGTTTTTCCACTGCCGTTTGGGCCAATGAGTGCAATGGTTTGCCCTTTCATGCAGTTCACACTTACATTATCAAGTGCTTTTAGTTTTCCGAAAGTTTTTGTTACGTTACTGGCAATAATCATCCTTCACAGTTTAAGAGGTTTCATTAATGGTTGGTCATCTTTTAAATCAACCGGCGTTATAACCGGCAACATTTTCTCTGCTTTATCAAGCAGGTTTACAATAAAACTCCTGAACAGCATCATACAGGAAGCATTTCGTTCACTGATCATGGAAAACAAACTTACCGGACGGTAAGGCACATCGCCTATTCCATTTCGGTTAAGATCGTATCCATCATATTTATCCCAATAATTTTTTTCAAACTTATTCAACATCAAATCACCATTGGTTGCCACATCAAATGAGTTCGATTTAAAATTATTTTGTTTAATAGTATTATCCATACAGCTGGCTTGAATTTTTATAGCCCATCCATTATTTTCAAACACATTTTTTAGAAGTATAATACGATTACTTACTTCCATATGTACGCCTACCGTATTACGGTTAAACTTGTTTCCTTCAACATGGCTATCAGTAATATCCTTCATTAAAATTCCATAAGCTGATGAACCCCAGTTATCTGAAAACGTGTTATAATACATCTTGATTCCTTTAGAATACATGACTGCAACTCCGGCGCCATTATCTCTGAAAATATTTGATACATAGGTATTGGAATTTGAAAACATAAAATGCAGACCATATCGCACATTCTGAAAACTTGTATTGCTTTTAATAAGTGAATTGGAAACAAATTCAAAATAAATACCATCCCGGTGGCCGGTTACTGTATTTCCAATAATCTTCATACTGTCACTCTTCCAGCAATGAATTCCATTACCCGAAGAAATTTCATCTTTTGCATCAGATATTAATGTGTTACCTGAAATGGTACAAGCAGTTGCATGCTGAGAATAGATGCCGAAATAACTGTTTTCAATTTTGTTATTTTTGATTGTTACATAACGACTATCTGCAATTCGGAGTGCAGCTATATCATTATAACTGCTCCTGCCCGCATTCATGATATGTAATCCTTCCACAACAACTACATCGCATTTTATTGTGATAATTTCATATTTTTTTTCTCCATCAAGAACAGGAAAATCAATTCCTTTTAATACAATTCTTTTTGTGATGATGAGTTGTTGTACTTTATAAATACCAGGATAAATAAGAATGGTATCGCCGTTTGATGATTTCTCAATCGCTTCTTTAATGGTACTATAAGACTGGTTAGCTCCTACCTTCAAAGTTTTAGCAAAACTGTTACCAGCAAACAGCAGAAATAATATAAAAAGTTTCAGGTACATTATTTTAAAAGATCGCTCCATGTTACGTTTGTTCCTTTCAATGATTCACTGTATTTTTTTAAACTGTCTTCGCTGGCAAACGCAGCACAATTACCACCCATAGGGCTTCTTAGTGCTTCACTTAAAAGAATTGAGCAATTATTAGTGTTTACAAATTCACCCGGTTTTGAATAGTCAATGAGATAAACTGCTTTAATATCTTTTTCTTCAATAAATCTGGATTTTAAAAACGAGACTATGCAATGTGTATCATCAAACTTATAAACTTTATTTTTTTCTGTTATTAACTCAGCGCCAAAACGTTGGTCGCTGATGATCATTTTACAAAAACCACATTCTTCTTTTCCAAATGCAATGGGTTTGGGGCCTGATGAACAACTTTGTATCATTAACATCATACATAAAATCAATACTAATGAAATGCTGAGTGCTGTTTTTTTTGATTTTCTCCATTCAATAAATATCCCAGCCAATAATAAAAGTCCTACCACAATAAAAATGTAACCTCCAACATCGGGAAATGAATAAGCCCCAAAATTGAGTAATTGCTTATACCCAATCAACGGAGGTTGATAACTCATGCCCGGAACAATAATAGCAGCTGTAGGATCGAGGTTGTGCCCGTAATCATATTCCCATCGGTAAAAATCATACATGGCAAGAATACCAAATAGGATATAAACAATTGTCCACGTATAAAACAGCCACTTTTTCCTGGTAAAAAAAACAATCAATCCAAAAAGTGACAATGCTCCGATGATATAAGGCAACACTTTAAATTCAATAAAGTCTTCTTCAATAATTTTCTTCATTCCAATATAATGGTTCAAACCATTTATAATTTCAACATTACCTCCCAGCTTATTGGGGTAAATCTTCATATATAAACCTTCGGGATATTGTGGTGCAACAAGATCAATCCGCCACATGGGTACAAAAATGACTACTACAAGAGCAATTGAACAAATAAGAGTAATGTACCTGGTTAATGTTGATAAACTGTTTTTCATCTTAATATATTTTTACCTTTCATCTGTTGAAAAAACAAGGCCTGCTTACAGTTAAGTAAAACAGGCCTTTGTATTGATCATTATGCTTAAACCTCTTTACTAACTATTTTTTTGCTGTTGTATCTGTTGCTGCTGCCCCCTGCTTACCTAAGCTAAAAGAGAGCGGAACATTACTACCTGCTGGTGATACACGCACATAACCCTGCATTTCCTGGTGTAGAGCACTACAGAAATCAGTACAGTAAATTGGATAGATACCTGTTTTTTCAGGAACCCATTTTAATGTTTGTGTTTCGCCCGGCATAATGAGTAACTCTGCATTTAGTGCACCTTTAACAGCAAAACCATGTGGCACATCCCAATCCTGTTCAAGGTTGGTTACATGGAAATAAACTTCATCGCCTAGTTTAACACCTTCAATATTATCAGGTGAAAAGTGTGAACGGATCGATGTCATGTAAACATGAATTTTATTTCCTTCACGTACTACTTTCGATTCCTTTTCCCCTTTGGCAACATAGGGATGCATGTTTGCATCTATCTTATAAATTTTTACACTCTTGTCCTTGATCAATGAGGCAGGCATTGAACCTGCATAGTGTGGCTCACCAATGGTTGGAAAATCGAGGATCAATTGCATTTTATCGCCACTGATGTCGAAGATCTGCGCACTCTGTGTTAATTCGGGTCCGGTTGGCAGATAACGATCTTTTGTAATTTTATTATAAGCTACAACATATTTACCCCAAGGTTTTCTAGTATCGCCACCGGGAATACTCAAGTGACCAATTGAATAATAGGTAGGAACCCTGTCGAGTACTTTTAAATCTTTAATATTCCATTTTACTATTTCACTGCTTACAAACATTGAAGTATATGCATTGCCGTTATTATCAAATTCGGTATGCAATGGTCCAAGTCCGGGTTTTTTTACTTCACCATATAAAGCAGCTTCGTATTTAATTACAGGAATTCCACCATAATCAGCATCAAAAGCTTTCTCTGCAATTGCTTTTTGAATTTTAGTAAAAGAAAACACAGGAATTAATGCAGCGAGTTTACCACTGCCAACAATATACTCTCCTGTAGGATCGGTATCGCAACCATGCGGCGATTTAGGACAAGGAATGAAATAGCAGATATCTTTCAAAATTGCAGGATCCAGCATCGTTACTTCTGTTCTGATCTCATGTTTCGCAGTGTGCGTTTTTTCATCCCAATAATTATGCGCATAACGCACTTGCTTTTTTACACCTTTACCGGCTTTGAGATATTCTTCGGCTTTTTTCCAGTTAACTGCAAGAATAAAATCTTTATCCCGTTGTGATGCATTTACTTCCAGCAATGTATTTGCCTGCTCACTGTTATAGCAGCTAAAGAAAAACCATCCGTGGCTTGGTCCTTTACCTGCACGGCTCAGATCAAAGTTTACACCAGGTAATAATAATTGGAAAGCAATATCCATTTCACCATGTTCTTTTCCAATACTGATGAAACTGATCACACCTTTAAAATTCTGTTTGTAAGATGAAATAGGTACATCGGTATTATCTCCAATAGGAACACTAAAACGTGTACCTGCAACGAGATACTCTGAATTTTCAGTGATGAAAGGTGATGAGTGATTGCCTGCACTGTTAGGAATTTCAATAATCTCAGCAGTACGGAACGTTGTGTTATCAATCCGTGCTACACGTGGTGTATTGTTTCCGTTACCAAATGTCCATCGACCATCAATTTCACCATTTGTTTGAGAGAAAGAAATGTGATGCAGATCATCCCAGGGAACAAATCCATTAGAGGTCATCAACATCGGTTTTGTTTCTTCACTGTAACCATATCCTTTTTCCGGATCAACAGAGAAAACAGGAATTACACGAAACAACCTTCCGCTAGGCAAACCATATACACTCATTTGTCCGCTAAAACCACCGGAAACAAAATTGTAGAACTCATCGTATTTACCCGGTGCTACATAAGCTTTTTCTGCAGAGCCGGCACTTACAGCACCGCCAGCACCTTTGGGTTTACAGGAAATAAATTGCATTACTGATCCTGACAAAAGGATAAACAGTATTAGTTTTGAATATTTCATAATGAACAATTATTGAGATTAATATTTAATAAATACATTTTTTTAAGCTGCACACATTATTTCATCTTCTCTCTTTATAGTATCTGGGTGTGTTTTTATTATTTTACACCATCGTTTTTACGCATAAATTCATACACATGTCTTGCATCATCATCGGTTAAACCCTGGTTAGGCATACGTACCAAACAAATTTCAAGCTGAGCCATTGCTTTGGGATCTTTGCTCAACATTTCTTCTGTATTGGTTGAAAAGTTCATAATCCATTCCGGCTTGTGACGGGAAGTAACACCCTTCCAACCCGGCCCTACCAGTTTTTCATCAGTAAGTTTATGGCAACTTGAGCATTTTACATCATACACTTTTTGTCCGGCATCGGCCATTGTTTTATCCAGTTCAGGTTTTACATCAACATTTGTAAATTTACCGGCACCTCTGTTTGGGTCGTAAGATGGGTTTGCATTGTCTGTTGATGTTTTATCACCAGTATTGGCATTATCGTTGTTTTCATTTGAACCACTGCCACAGGCGTAAATAAAACCGATAAAACTAAATACGATAAGAAATTTTTTCATGCGTTTATTATTTTTAAGATGAATGTGAACACAAGATTACAATGAGTGTTAAAAGAACTTTATGATTGAAGTCATATTCCTTAATTTCATTATAAACTTTGCTTTTTTAAATAGTTTGGAATGCAAGAATGGTTTAATTAATAAAAAAATAAATGACTACAATCAGGTTGAAAATTGCTCACAATCATCAATCTGATAAAATGATAAAAAACAAAAAGTTGGCGTAATGGATAAAAATCTTCAAAGGATAATTGACATTGACCTGTTGCTGGTATGGGGCGCTACCTTTCATAATATCAGTAAAGGACAGGTTCTTTTTAATGAAGGGAATCCTGCTTTCTTTTATTACCAGGTAGTGGAAGGTAAGGTAAAGATGTGTAATACCAATGAAGAAGGGAAAGAGTTTATACAGGGATTTTTTGAAGCAGGTGAAAGTTTTGGTGAACCGCCCTTGTTTGATGAAAGCCCCTACCCTGCCAGTGCCGTAGCTGAAACAGATTCAGTAATCATCCGTTTAAGAAAAGAGAATTTCTTACAATTATTAAAAGAAAATTTTGAAATTCATTTTGGTTTTACTCAAACGCTGGCAAAAAGGCTCCGATTTAAGTCTGTTATTTCAAAAGAAATTTCATCTTATGGCCCTCTTCATCGTATTTCAACGCTGTTGAAAGAGTATAAAAAAAATCATGATATTCCATCGGATGAATTTCACAGAATAGAATTAACAAGACAACAAATTGCTGACATGACCGGTTTACGGGTTGAAACGGTGATACGCACCATCAGGCAAATGCAGGAAGATGGATTAGTAAAGATTGAAAAAGGAAAGGTATATTGCTGATGTGATTTAAATCATAAACATTCTTGCAACTTGTATTTTATTTTGATAAAATGATGGTTTAATAATATGAGTTTTACACACAAATGGGCAAAACTGGCTTTATTTAATTTTCTTATACTGGCATCAGTAGGTTTGCTTTTACGCTACAAGATTCTTTTCCCACTTCCTGTTGTTGATCATAAACATTTAATGCATGGCCATTCACATTTTGCTTTTGCAGGTTGGGTATCACTAGCATTATACATTGCTATCATCTATTTGTTACAACCAAATGAAATTGAAAAAAAACAATTCAACAGGCTTTTATGGATACACCAGATAAGCAGCTATGGCATGCTGTTTACATTTCCATTTATGGGATATGCGGCTCCCTCCATTGCCTTTTCAACCCTTTCTATTCTAATCTCGTATTGGTTCACTTTTCTTGTATGGAGAAAAATTAAAAACCTTACAACTATTTCGTTTGAAAAAAAATGGTTGTATGCGGCACTCATTTGCAATATTGTTTCTTCAGCTGGTACGTTTGCACTGGCCTATATGATGGTTAATAAAATATTACATCAGAACTGGTATTTTGGCGCTGTTTATTTCTACCTCCATTTTCAATACAACGGCTGGTTCTTATTTACCATATTGGGTTTGTTATTTGTTTATTTAAGGAAATGGATGAATGCGTTACAAATAAAAAGAAGTAATCTGTTTTTTCAATTACTGTTTATTACCGTTATTCCTGCCTGGTTTTTATCCATGTTGTGGATGAATGTTCCCACATGGATGTACTACGCTGCAGTTGCAGCTGCAGTTGTACAACTGATAGCCATTTATTTTTTTATTCAGATTTTATTTGAAAACCGAAAATCAATACTTCCCGGTTTACATCCTATGACGAAATGGTTGTGGATTTTTTCAGGATTGTCTTTTCTGCTTAAAATTATTATGCAGGCATTATCATCTGTACAGGAATTAAATAAATATGCATTTGGAATACGGCCCATTGTAATTGGATTTTTACATTTGGTTCTACTCGGTTTTGTTTCTTTATTTATGTTGGGCCATTTCTTTCAATACCGGTTACTGTTTCTCAATAAGCAACAGGCAAAGAAAGGAATCTGGATTTTTATTACCGGTGTTTTGTTAAACGAATTTATATTGATGTTGCAGGGCATTGCTGCAATGAATTACTCAGATATTCCTTATTCCAATTATATGCTGCTGGCAGCAGCGTTTATTATGTTTAGCGGTTTGTTTCTGCTTTTTACCGGGCAAAAGAATAATATTGAACCCAGTTAAAAAAGAAAATTCTGTTTATAAAACAGGTATAAACACTGCAATAAATTATCTTATTTTCGGATAATATTTTTACTGTTTATGCCATATACTTACCGCTTCCTCCTTCTTGTACTTGTAGCCTTTGTATCATGTAAAGAAAAAAAACAACCACTCTTTATTGAAATTAAAAGTGAACAAAGTGGCATCACGTTTAATAATGCAATAAAAGAAGATCAAATGCTGAACATGATTAATTACCAGTATCTCTATAATGGAGGTGGTGTGGGTATTGGTGATTTTAATAATGATAGTTTACCTGATATTTATTTTACTTCTTCCATACAGCCCAACAAGCTATATCTAAACCGTGGCCAAATGAAATTTGAAGATGTAACAGATAAAGCAAACGTAGGCGGAGAAAAAAAATGGAGCCGTGGAGCTACCATTGTAGATATAAATAACGATGGCCTTTTGGATATTTATGTATGTGCGGCTGCCTGGCAAACACCTGAATTAAAGAAAGACATTTTGTATGTAAACAAAGGAACAGATCAAACAACCGGTATTCCCTCTTTCAAAGAAAGTGCTGCGGAATATGGATTTGCAGATACAGTAAGTACACATATGACAGCTTTTTTTGATTATGATAATGATGGCGACCTGGATATGTACATGGTTGTAAATGATCTTAACCATGAATTTCCAAATACTTTCAGAAAAATACGAACCGATGGAAGCGGTTTTACAACTGATAAACTCTTACGCAACGATTGGAATTCTCAATTACAGCATCCTGTGTTTACAGATGTATCAAAAGAAGCAGGTATTACCTGGGAAGGAAATGGATTAGGTATTTCCATACTCGACATTAACCAGGATGGATGGAAAGATATTTATATCAGCAATGATTATTTAAGTGGAAATCTTTTATATGTAAACAATAAAAACGGAACTTTCACAAACCGCAACAGCGAATATTTTAAACATGGAAGTTTAAACGCCATGGGCAATGATGCCGGTGATATTAATAACGATGGTTTAACAGACATCATTGAAATGGATATGATGCCGGAAGATAACTACCGGCAAAAAATGATGATGAACCCTGTTGATTACAATTGGTATTTAAATTCATCGCAATTTCGTTTTCCCTATCAAACAGTAAGAAATACGTTACAATTAAATCAAGGGCCAAGGATTCTTGAGAATGATACCATTGGCGCCCCTGTGTTTAGTGAAATTGCTTATTATGCAGGCGTATCAAATACAGATTGGAGTTGGGCAGCTTTATTGGCAGATGTAGATAATGATGGCTACAAAGATTTGATGACTACAAATGGTTTACCAAAAGACGTAACAGATCTTGACTTTATAGCTTACAGGGAATATAGCCAGGCAACAAGCATTAATGAACTGGTTCAAAAACTTCCGCCGGTTCAAATCAGTAATTATATTTATCATAATAATCAAAACCTCACATTTACTGATAAAACAAATGACTGGGGCTGGAACTTTCCTACTTTCTCAGCAGGTATTGCATATGCTGATTTTGACCGTGATGGTGATCTGGATGTGGTAATTAATAACACCAACATGGAAGCAACTTTACTGGAAAATCAATCAAATAAATCAAAAGAAAAGAAAAATTATTTACGTATTCAGTTCAGAGGCGATACTTCAAACATCAATGGCATCGGCACCATAGCTCATATTTATTATAAAGGAAGGCAACAGGTTGCTGAACATACTCCCTATCATGGGTACATGAGCAGTGTTGAAAACATTATGCACTTTGGTTTAGACAGTATTGATATGATTGATTCATTAGTTGTGCTTTGGCCAAATGGAAAGAAAGAAGTACTATTAAATGTAATCTGCAATCAAACAATGCTCATCAGTCAATCCTCAACAGCAATAAATAATCCTGTACAACAATCAATCATTGCAACAACAAACTGGTTTTCAAATATTACATCAAAAGCCGGTATTGATTATTTAAATGAAGAATATGATTATGTAGATTTTAATATACAAAGGCAATTACCACATAAATATTCACAGAACGGGCCCGTACTGGCTGCAGCAGATATAAATAAGGATAGTTTAATTGATATCATTGTTGGCGGATGTGCACCCGAACCTGCTTTTATTTATTTACAACAACCAAATAAAACGTTCATAAAAAAATCAATAGTGGCCAACACTAAACAATTAACTGATGATGGAGGTATTTGCTTGTTTGATGCAGATAATGATCAGTATCCTGATCTCTATATTTCCAGCAGTGGTAATGAATTAATGAAAGGGGTTAAAGGTTATGCAGATCGTTTATACATCAATGATGGCAAGGGTAATTTTACATACGACAGTTTAGCCATACCAATAAACTATGCAAGCAAGAGTGTTGTAAAAGCTGCTGATTTTGATAAAGATGGTGATCTTGATTTATTTGTTGGTGGCAGAATGGTACCAGGCGAATATCCAAAAACTGAAAACGGATACCTGTTACGTAATGATTCAAAAAACGGAACAATTAAATTCAATTTGGTTACAAAAGAACTTGCACCCGACTTAATTTCTATTGGCATGATTACAGATGCCTCATGGAATGATGTTGATAAAGACGGAGATGCAGATTTAATTATAACGGGTGAATGGATGGGCATTTATTTTTTAAAAAATGAAAAAGGAAAACTGGTAAAACAAACTACTTCAACTGATAATTTGAAAGGCTGGTGGAATTGTTTGAGCGCTGCCGATCTTGATAATGATGGTGATACAGATTTTGTTGCAGGCAATTATGGAACTAACGGTTATTATAATGGAACAGAAAAAGAACCTGTTACAGTATATGCAAATGATTTTGATGGCAACAATCAATGGGATGCCCTTTTAAGTATATGGAAACCGGCCACTCTGCATGGCCCAAGAAAAGAATTTCCAATTGCTTACCGGGATCAGTTAGCTGATGAAATTCCATCAATCAAAAAACAATTTCCTGATTATACATCATATGCTAAAACTGATATGAAAACAGTAATGTCAGGCTTTAACCGTACCAACGAAATTCAGCTTAAAGCAACTGTATTTCAAACCGGATGGATAGAAAATAAAGGCAACTTTCAATTTGAATTTCGTCCGCTTCCTGCTCAGGCCCAATTTGCACCGGTGTATGGTATAGTTGTAAATGATTTTAATGCAGATGGAAATCCTGATATCATTCTAACAGGAAATGAATACGGCATGCACCCGTATCTTGGCAGGTACGATGCATTAAACGGTCTTGTTTTACAAGGTGATGGCAAAGCAAATTTTGCTCCACTATCCATTTTACAGAGTGGTTTCTTTATTCCGGGTAATGCAAAAGCATTAATTCAATTTCCCTATAACAACAGTATTGCAATAGCAGCATCTCAAAACAGCGGCCCGTTAAAATTGTTTCAGTTAAAGAAATAAATACTAGTTAAGAAATCCTTATAAAATAAAAGCAATCAATAAACAGATTTTCTACAAACAATTGGTAGTAAGGTTTGCACATGACTAAAGAATATGCCTTTGTTTATTGAAGTAGTATAACCAGAATTCAATTCTGTTTTTATCAGAAAGTTTTTTTACAGGAGCGTATTTCTTTTTATCTTTCAGGCTATTGGTTGCTTGCTTACATTTAAATAAGGAATACTATGTCATTTTCACAAGCAGCCGGTCTGCAGCAATTTAAAAATCTGGTTGGAATTAAATTTCAGCTATATAACAGTTTATTTACATCACTACCCTTTCATCGTATTGAGCGTACAGGAATTTTATTATCATTACTTCTTACCAATTGTGAAGATGGATATAAAAAGAAACTTAGTCCGGCTGAGATTATTGAAGATTTTTTTAAACGTCACACTTCCTATCAAAAAGAACAGGAGCAAATTGATTTGCTTTTTCGTTTTGTACAATATGCAGAAAGGCAGATTGTATTATTTGATGCGTTGGAAGATTCTGCATTCAAAGATGTGAATGATATGCAAGGTGCAGGAACAATTAAACAACTTTTAAATGATGTTCAGCTTTATAACAAAGAAGATGAACTGAATAAAAAACTGGCCGATTACTGTATAAGGCTTGTACTTACTGCTCATCCAACACAGTTTTATCCCGGCACTGTATTGGGAATTATTCATGATCTGTCAAAAGCATTGGCCGAAAATAATACCAGTCAGATAAATGTATATCTGCAACAGTTAGGCAAAACAGCCTTTCTTAAAAAACAAAAACCTACACCTTATGATGAAGCTGTAAGTTTAATTTGGTATTTGGAAAATGTATTTTATGCAGCTGCAGGAAAAATTTATTCTTCGTTAAAAAGTCAGTTGCAATTAGGGATTGATTTTAAACAACCACTTATACGTATGGGCTTTTGGCCTGGTGGCGACAGAGATGGCAATCCGTTTGTAACAACCGATATTACTTTAAAAGTTGCAGAGTTATTACGGGGATCCATTATTAAATGTTATTACCTGGATGTGCGTAAGCTAAAGCGACGCTTAACATTTGAAGGAGTTGATGTGTTGTTATCAGGTTTAGAAAAAAAACTGTACGATAATATTTTTATTCCCGGTTATACAACTGATTTAACAAAAGAAGAAATACTTTCAACTTTATCTGAAATCAGAAGCATCCTTATTCATCAGCATAATGGATTATTTCAACAGTCGGTTGAGCAATTAATAAATCGTGTACTGTTATTTGGACTACATTTTGCTTCACTTGATATACGTCAGGATAGTTCGGTACACGGCAAAGTGCTATCTGCCATTGCATCCAAACAAAAAGATACTTCATTTGAATATTTGCCTGGTTATAAAACAAATGAAGAAAACAAAGCATCCGATGAAGTTGTAAATGAAACACTGGATGTAATGAAAAATATAAAGAACATACAAAACTCTAATGGAACAGATGGTTGTAACCGATATATCATCAGCCAGTGCAACAGCTCTGAAAATGTAATGGAAGTTTTTCAATTGCTCATTTTAAGTGGATGGGAAAAAGAAGAATTAGATCTTGATATTGTTCCATTGTTCGAAACCATTGAAGATCTTCAGCATGCAGCAATTGTAATGAAAGAATTATATGAACACCCGGTTTACAAAGAACATTTATTAAAAAGAAAAAAATGCCAAACCATTATGCTGGGCTTTAGTGATGGCACTAAAGATGGCGGCTATTTAATGGCTAACTGGAGTATATATAAAGCAAAAGAGCAACTTACCCAACTTTCAAAACAATACGGAATTGATATTATCTTTTTTGATGGACGTGGGGGTCCACCAGCAAGAGGTGGTGGCAAAACGCACAAGTTCTATGCTTCAATGGGCAAAAATATTTCCAATAAAGAAATTCAGTTAACCGTACAGGGGCAAACCGTAAGTTCAAATTTTGGAACCATGGATGCTGCACAATTTAATATTGAGCAATTATTAAATGCCGGCATTAGTAATGATTTATTTGCTTCATCAAAAATTAATTTGCAGAAAGAAGAAGAGAATTTAATTGTTGAATTAGCACAAAAAAGCCATCAAACCTATGTTGATTTAAAGCAACATCCTTATTTTATGCAATATCTTTCTGATGTTAGTCCGCTTAAATATTACAGTGAAACAAATATTGCAAGCAGGCCAACCAAACGTGGTGCATCTGCAAGACTTGAGTTAAAAGATCTCCGTGCTATTCCTTATGTAGGCGCCTGGAGCCAAC
>DAIOWB010000027.1:15889-17901 GCA_036758725.1 Lacibacter sp. | reverse complement strand
GGCCAGAAACCAATGGTTCCTTGTGCTGTTAACCATTTTTCGTTTACAATTTTATCAAGCAATGCATTGGCATCGTTATACAATTTGGTTGCTTCAACTCCAATTACGTCATCAGTTAATATTGCAGGAAATTTGCCGTGCAGTTCCCATGCAATAAAGAAGGGTTGCCAGTCGATATACTTTCTTATTTCAGAAAGATCATAAGCATCAAACTGTTTTACTCCTGTAAAAGATGGCTGAACAAGATTAAAATTTGTCCAGTCAATTTTTACTTTATTCTTTTGAGCTTCTTCAAATCTTAAAAATTGCTTTACTGTTTTTTTATTGTTGAAATCATCTCTTAACTTTTCATACTCTGTCTGAATGCTTTGAAGGAAAGCAGGTTTTTGTTCTTTGTTCAGTAAGTTGCCTGCAACTGTTACACTTCGGCTTGCATCGAGCACATGCACTACACCATCATCATACTGCGGATTTATTTTTACTGCTGTGTGCATGCGTGAAGTGGTGGCGCCCCCAATCATCAATGGTTGTTTCATGCCTCTGCGTTTCATTTCATGTGCCACATGTACCATTTCATCTAATGAAGGAGTAATTAATCCGCTTAAGCCGATAATATCTACATTTTCTTTTTGTGCCGTATCTAAAATTTTATCGGTTGAAACCATTACACCCAGGTCAATCACATCATAACCATTACATCCTAATACAACACCTACAATATTTTTTCCAATATCATGTACATCACCTTTTACGGTTGCCAATAAAATTTTTGCTGCACCTGCTGTTTCTTCATTTATAGTGCCGGCTGCCAGGTGTGCATTTTTGCGATCTTCTTTTTCCTGTTCAATAAACGGTGTAAGAATAGCAACACTTTTTTTCATTACTCTTGCACTCTTTACAACCTGTGGTAAAAACATTTTGCCTGATCCGAATAAATCACCTACAACATCCATCCCTGCCATTAACGGTCCTTCTATAACATCGAGCGGTCTTTCATATTTTAACCGGGCTTCTTCTGTATCTGCATCAATATAATCTGTAATACCATTTACCAGTGCATGTTTTAAACGTTCTTCAACAGAAGTGTTGCGCCACTTCTCATCTTTTATTTCTACTTTTCCTTTTGCTTTTACCGTTTCAGCGAAAGCAATAAGACTTTCTGTGGCTTCGTTATTATCATTATTCCGGTTAAGAATAACATCTTCACATAATTTTTTCAGCTTAGGTTCAATTTCATCATACACTACCAGCTGTCCTGCATTTACAATTCCCATATCCATTCCTGCATGGATGGCATAATATAAAAATACACTGTGCATGGCTTCACGTACATGTTCATTACCACGAAACGAAAAGGATAGGTTACTTACACCGCCACTGATTTTAGTGAGTGGCATCAGTTGTTTAATTTCTTTGGTTGCTTCTATAAAATCAACGGCATAATTATTATGTTCTTCCAAACCGGTTGCAATGGCAAAAATGTTGGGATCAAAAATAATATCCTGCGGATCAAAGCCTACCTGCTCTGTGAGTATTTTATATGCACGGTGACAAATTTCTACTTTACGTTGTTTGGTATCGGCCTGACCTTTTTCATCAAAGGCCATTACAATTACGGATGCTCCATACATACGGCAGATCTCAGCATGTTCAATAAACTTTTTTTCTCCTTCTTTCATGGAGATGGAATTCACTATACTTTTTCCCTGCACACATTTTAAACCGGCTTCAATAATTTCAAATTTGGATGAATCAATCATTACCGGAATTTTCGCAATGTCGGGTTCACTTTGCAAAAGATTAATAAACGTAGTCATTGCCTGTACGCCATCCAATAATGCATCATCCATGTTTACATCAAGGATTTGGGCACCGCTTTCTACCTGTTGCCTTGCAACACTTAGTGCTTCTTCGTATTTATTTTCCCTTATGAGGCGTGCAAATTTTTTAGAACCTGTTACATTGGTACGTTCTCCAATGTTAATGAAGTTGGTTTCCGGACGAACAATTAA
>DAIOWB010000027.1:0-15789 GCA_036758725.1 Lacibacter sp. | reverse complement strand
GGCTTTACATTTTTTACATGATCTGCAATGTGTTTGATATGATCAGGCGTAGTACCACAACATCCACCTACAATATTTACCCAACCTTCTTTTGCCCATTCTTCTAAATAATGACCGGTATCTTCCGGGTTTTCATCATACTCACCCATTGCATTTGGTAATCCTGCATTGGGATATGCAGAAACATAGCAACTTGATATTTGTGAAAGTTCTTCAATGTGCGGACGCATTTCATGTGCACCTAATGCACAGTTTAATCCAACACTCAATGGTTTGGCGTGCATAATAGAAACATAAAATGCTTCCAAAGTTTGTCCGCTTAATGTTCTGCCGCTTGCATCTGTAATAGTTCCGCTGATCATGATAGGGAGCTCAGGCAGTTTTGTATCATGAAAAAATTTCTTGATAGCGAAGATGGCGGCTTTGGCATTGAGGGTATCAAAAATAGTTTCTATAAGAAGAAGATCAACACCACCATCAACCAAACCTTTCACTTGTTCATAATAAGCGGTTGCCACTTCATCAAAAGTTACAGCACGGTAACCCGGATTATTAACATCGGGTGAAAGGGATAATGTTTTGCTCATAGGCCCAATGGCACCCGCTACCCAGGCATCTTTCCCTGATTCCAGCACTGCCTGTTTAGCCAGTTTAGCAGATGCAACATTTAATTCATAAGCTAAACTTTGCATTTCATAATCGGCCAGTGAAATGGCCTGGCTGTTGAATGTATTGGTTTCAAGAATATCGGCACCGGCATTTAAATATTGCTTATGAATATCTTTAATGATATGTGGTTGAGTTAACGATAAAAGATCGTTATTGCCTTTTACATCAACCGGCCAGTTTTTAAAGCGTTCACCTCTGTAATCTGCTTCGGTGAGTTTATGACGTTGAATCATAGTGCCCATGGCACCATCAATGATGAGAATTCTTTTTTCAAGTTCTTTTCTGATATTCATAATTAATTTATTTAACCGCTAAGGCACCAAGGCGCAAAGTAACTATGATGAATAGAATTACTCTACGTACCACCGCTTTCAGCGGGGTGCCACAAAAATGTTCATTTATATTGTGTGGCACAAGTGTGCGACGCCCGCCCGGCCTTGCCATTCGGACGGGCAACATCAGTTACATAGACGTTCCATTGCCGGGGCCATAAAAATGATTTGAACTATAAACGTTGTTAAAAACCTTGAAGGAGTTTTGTTGACGTTTATTAGTTCTGTTGGCCGAACAATAAACAAATCCGCCTGATGAGTTGCAAAAGTACATGAAAAAGCCGCACCAACAAAGAGTGCGGCCGGTTATGGCATGCTGACGGATATGAATTTAAAAACGGGATTAATTTTTTACAAAGTGCAGTTGATCGTCCTGTGCGGGATTATCATCTTTCAGTTTAAGTGTTGATGCTGTTTTTTCTGTAATTAGCCAATTTCCATTGAGATCTGAGAGTACAGGATCGGAGCCAAAGTTGATGGTAAAACGAGAGTTTGTTTCGTTCCATGTTCCTGTAATTGCTGTTGTGCTTGTATGTGCCATTAATACTCCTCCGCTGTTAAACATAAATGTATAGGGAGTAAAATTGCTGGTTTCATCTTTCTGATCCCAGCTTAATGAAATTTTCCATGTGCCAGTCAAATTTGTATTGGAATTGGTGGAGTCGCTTTTCTTTTTACAGGAGAAAAGAGTGATGCTGATAATAAGGGCTGCAATCAATTGTGTTTTCATCTCTACCTTGTTTTGAAGTTTAAAGATCAATAAAAATATTTTGCTGCAAAAGAGAATAACTCTGAACCGGGTTTTTATGTTGTTAAACAGGGAATTTATTCACCTGATAACCATTTTTTAAATTCGGCAGAGCGTTCTGTACTTACTATCGTTTCCAGTTTGGATGCTGGTTTTAGTTTAATCATAACACGGCCTTTTGTCCAGGTACTCATTTCATCAATGGATTGTAATGAAATAATAAACTGCCTGTTGATGCGGTAGAATTGTTTGGGGTTAAGCATTTGATCCAACTGATCGAGGTTGAAATCAATCACGTACCGCTTGGCATCCTGTGTAATTAAAAAATTTGCTCTTGCTTCTGTATAGAAATAGGCTACGTCTTTTGTTTCAATGGTTTTAATATGTTCACCATAACGAATTACAAAACGTTGGCGGTATTTATCTGTTTGATTAAATGCCTGCAACAGTTGATCCATGTTTAATTGTTGCAACTGTGTATCGGTTTGTTTCCTGAATTTCTGTAATGCTTTTTGCAGTTCATCTTTCTTAATAGGCTTAAGTAAATAATCAATGCTGTTGAGTTTAAACGCCTGCAGGGCATACTCATCATATGCAGTAGTGAAAATGATAGGGCATTTAATTTCTACCTGCTTAAACAGTTCAAAACTGATTCCATCGGCCAGGTGTATATCAGCAAGGATGAGTTGAGGTGCTGCATGGTTTTGCAGCCATTCTTTTGCAGAACGTATACTGTCAACAACTGCCAATACATTTACTTCCTCAGTTGTTTCATTGAGCAGTTTTTGTAATCTTTTTGCTGCAGGTTCTTCATCTTCTATTAATAATACCTGGATCATGATTTTTTAATTAAAGGGAGTTTAACAATAAAATCTGTTTGTGTAGTTTCTATATTCACTTCTTTCTGTGCTATTAATAAAAACCGGTTCTTTATATTTTGCAATCCCAATCCTTCTCCTTTTTCTTTTGTTGCTTTGATGTTTAAATTGTTCTGCACAATTAAATGATCGTTTTCAATAAAAAGTTGAAACAGGAGTGGAATTTCTTTTGAAACAATATTATGTTTAATTGCATTTTCTGCCAGTAATTGCAAAGTAAGCGGTGGAATGTTATACATTGCTTTTTGTTCATCGGTGATTTTTGTTTCATAAATAAGCGCCTCGCCAAATCTTTTTTTCTGGATGAAAAAGTAATCCTCAATAATTCTTAATTCTTCTGACAGGCCGATTAAATCTTTTTCCCGGATGTTAACAATGCTTCTGTAGAAATCACTCAGGTGTTCAACATATTGAGAAGCTTTTTGAGGGTCTTCTTCAATTATGCCTAATAGTGTATTGAAACTATTAAACAGAAAATGAGGATTCACCTGGTTTTTGAGTGTTTCGTATTGCGATTGTAATTTTTCTGTTTGTAATTGTTGCCAGTTTTGTGCCGACTGTTCCCTTTCTTTTATGATATAAATTAACACACCGGTTACAAAAGCAACACTTAAGATAACAAACCACCATTGTTTCCAGAAAGGTTTATTTATTGTAAATGCAAACGATGCTTCATTGGTATTTGTAAAAGCATTGGTTGTTGATGAACGTACTCTGAAAGTGTAATTGCCGTGTTGAAGTTTTGGAAAATTTACTTCATTGTTTTTACTGAACTGCCAATCATTATTATAGCCTTCCAGTTTATACTGGTATTGCACCAGTTCAGGATTGCTGTAATAAATGCCGGTAAATGAAAATGAAAGATTGTTTTCATCGTGTTTTAATTCTTTATGGGTGAGCGTATCAACCTCATTTAAATAAAGCGAAAGGCCGGTAATTTTTGTTTGTGGTGAGTTTGTTATTTTATAAGCAGGTTGGTAATAAGAATAAATTCCTGTTGCTGAATGAATGAGTATTTGATCATGATTTGAATAAATGCTGTTGAGGTCTGAGTTGAGCTCGCCAATCTCATCTCCATTTACAATTAAACTAATTGTTTCAGTTTTGGTATTTAAAAGAAAAATTCCCTTTTGCGTTACACCAACAATAGCACCATGATTATCTTTTGCAAGTGATGAAATATTGAGATCAGGTAATCCGTTTTCAATTCCAAAAGTTTTAAACGTTTTTCCATTATAACAAATAAGGCCATAATTAGGAGAGCTAAACCAGATATTCCCGATATTATCTTCCAGTATTGTATAAATTACTTTTGCTTTTAATCCTTCTTTTTCCCTGAACGTTTTGTATTTACCTTTTTCCAGCATGGCTAAACCTCTGCCATCAGTTGCAAACCAAATACGTTCTTTTGAATCTTCCAGAATATGATAAATATAAGTGGTGCCTATGCCAGAGGAGTCTTTCAAATTCTGAAATTGGAATTCAGTTTTGTTTGTTTGAGAATTTGTTGAAACGGTACTCATTAAGATGCCTTGCAACCCGGCTATCCAGATATGATTTTGATGGCCCGTTATAGATAATACACTTGCATTAATAAACTCAGGAACATCTGTTATGTTTCTTGATTGTAAGGTATATGGGTTAATCACATAAATGCCTTTGCCCATGGTGCCTACCCAAATATTTTCATAATTATCCTGGTACAAACAGGTAATATCTGTTTTTGTATCAAGATTTTTTAAGTGAATAAACTGTTTTGTAAAACTTCCACTTTGATTTTTGTATTTAATAATACCAGCTTGTGAAGTAAGCCAGTAGTTTCCTTCCTTATCAATTAACAAATCATGAATATGCCTGTTTTCATCACTTGCAGGTTTTAGTACTAGTTGTAATTGTTCTCCTTTTGTGAGATAAAGATTATCAGAACCAAGCAACCATACATTTGCTTCATTGTCTTTATAAAGTGCGTTTAGTTTAAAATTTGGATTGACAGCAATGATATGATTGTTGTTCCTGTATAATTTTAAAAGCCCGGCATCTGTAGCAAACCATATTTCCTTATCGAGTGATAAAATACTGTTCACCTGTGCGTTCTCTGCTTTAGATTGGTAAACGGGAATTACTTCACTTGTTTCAATATTAAATTTTCCAATACTTCCGTTTTGATAACCCAGCCATAACAAATTAGTTTCTTTACTGTCTTGTGTAATGCATTGAACAATGTTATCACTCAGTCCGTTTTTTGTATTAAAATTTTTAATTGTTTTATTTGAGCCATCAAACCAGCAAATACTTATTCCATTATCTGTAGATGCAATAATTTTTCCATTTACAAATTGAAGATCATATACATAATCATCGGCCAGGCCATCAGCTGCATTGATATTAAATAAACGGTTATTATGAATGACATATACACCTTCACCACGTGTTGAAAACCAGATGCGGTTGTTTTTATCCTGAATGATTTTGCTGACGGCTGCTTTAGGTAAACCTTCTTCCGGTTTCCATTCTTCAAATTGCCTGTTAATGAATTTGAAAATAACTCCATTACTGCAACCAACCCATAACGTTCCGCTGCTGTCTTCAAAAAGAGCACTGCAGTTCTTAACCTCTGTTTTATTTGCCGATAAGTATTTTGATGAATTGCCATCATAGAGATAAAGTCCATCAACAGCTCCCAAATAAAAAAAGCCTGATGCAGAAAGCAACATGCTGTTTATTTTAGAAGGAAACTTTTGTTTCTCAATAGTTTTATATAATTGTGATTGTGGTTGTGCATAAACAGCCAATGCCGGTATAAGCAACAATAAAATCCATAATCTGCTATTTAGCCATCTTGTGTACATGAAGTTTTATTTGGGTAGCAGGGTGGTTGATACATCTACTTTAATTTCATTGGCCAGTTTTTCTTTTACAACTCTCGGTATGGGAATATTATAATCTGATAAAAGGATACTGAAACTGGAATTCACTTTAATACCTGTAGAAGTAATTTCTATTTCGCTTTTGATAATGCGTTCCAGTTCTATACCATGTACCATTAAGAAACCCTTTGCACGAATTGTATAGATTCCTTTTTTTGAGAAATCAATTGTTTCAATAATTTTTCCACTGAATGTTGCTTCGGGGTATTTTTCACTTTCCATATAATTTTCATTGAAATGTTCTTTTTGCAGCGGACTATTAAACCCTTCAAATGAACGGATGCGGATGCGGAAAGCGAAATTGTTTTTTGAAATATCAATAGCTCCTTTCATTTCATTGCTGCTGGCATTAATCAGTTCCATCGGGGCTTCTGATTTAAAACTGAGCTTGCCATTGTTTGATGAAAAAATAACAGGTTGATGATGTGTAGTACAAATAATCAAACTAAGTATAGTAACAAGCAATTTCATTGTAGGGAAATAATCAGAAAATTAGGGATGCATGTTTAAACAAACAACAACTATTTTTTCTTCATTTTTTTAATGGTAAATACTCTTGAAATATTAAAGCCAAATAAAATATCCCCTTTCTCCCATTTACCTGCCGTTTCACTGATGAAGGTACGCTCAGTCATTCCTCTTGAGTTGGTAAAATGTAACTGAAAAACATGTCCGCCGGTTTCAATATCAACACCAAATGAAAGTGAATTAGTTGTATTGGGTAATTTATATGCCGGTAACTGGTAATAATATTCTGCATTGATAGAAATACGGGGTGTAATTTTTTGGCGGCCCCCAATTCCAATAGCAATAATATCGTTTGGATCATTTGCATTGGTAACAAGGTTGTAATGAACCAGAGTTGGCATCAATTGTATAGAAGTACTTTCGGAAAATTTTCTGGCAATAATTATTTGATGTGCATACTGCAACCGGGAGGAAAAATAATTGGGTCTTGTGGGATCAGTCCATTTTAGTGTGGTGACCATTGCGGAAGTCATTAATGCCAGACTGATGGGCATATTTCTTTTGCCTGTACTCTGACGCAGTAATTTGTATTTAATAAAACCATCATATTGTTTTTGATAGGTACTTCTTCCTACACCAATCATTAATTTAGGCGAAAGGCCAAAATCAAAGCCAAACCTCATACTTGCATTATCTAAACCGAAAAATTCATATGCACCTCCATTTACTGTTCCAAACCGATGTGAAATTTTTAAATCCATTACTCCTTGCTGAGTTGTTTCAATTGATTGCCCATTAATGAGCCTCGTTGTTTTAAACGTTGCAATGGTGTAATTAATTTTATCTTTTGCTTCTTTCTTTTGTTCTTCTTCAAGCATTTGGTTAAGATCAATATCCTGGGCCTGTATTTGTTCCGTTAAAAATGCGAAGAACAGGATAAAGCAAAAATTTCTCTGCAGCATGGTTGTTAAATTAATTTCATGATTTGGGTTGATAGAGATCGTAATTACAATTAACAGTTACTTCTACTACTTCCGCTACTTTGGAAGTTACAATAGAAGGAACAGAAATCTGATAGTCTTCCAGCTTAATATTGAATTTTGATGTAGTGCTCATTTTACCCGCTTTCACAATCACCAATCCTGTTGTCTTTATTTTATTTGAAACTCCATGAAGAGTTAAGTTGCCTTCAACCATAACAGGGTATGTGCCATCTTTTGTAAAGTCTACTTTATTGATATCTGTAATTGCACCTTTGAATTCAGATTTAGGATAAGTGTCTGAATTCATATAATCCTTCTTATTAAAATGCTCCTGCATGGCTGTTTTTTTAAACTGAAAACTTTTTATTAATACAATAAACTGCAGCGTTCCTGTTTTTTTATTTAACACACTCGATACTTCATTATTTGTTGCTTTGATATCTTCAATAGATGTTGAAGAAAAGAATGTGATTTGTCCGTTCCTTGTAAGATAAATATCCTGTGCAAATACCTCAACTGAAGACAAAAGAAATGCAACAATGATGAGGATGATAATTTTTTTCATTTTAGATGATTTTCGCTTTATTAATTATTAGGCATTCCGTTTCTGATCCAGGTTCTTATTTCTGCTATCCTGCAATCGGGTAATTTAGCTCCGCCCTTTGGCATAGGTGAAAAACCCGGCGAATGGGAAACAGCTCCAATTAATTTCCCGTTTAAGGCTTGTGCTTTCACTGCATCATAAGTACCAAGCTGTATACCAGCTCCTGAAGCTGCATTTCCACTATGGCAGCTTAAGCAATTGGCTGAAAGTGTTCCGCTAATCTGTACACTGAATTTAACATTAGTAGTATCACAGGCACTGGTGCCGTAAAGGAGTGCTTCTTTATCATAGTAGCATGATGATAAAAGAAATAAGCATGAACAAAAAAATACCCAGCTGTTTATTTTCATTTTCATTCATTAATTATTTGGTGCGCCTGCATTAACCCACTTTTTTATTTGTGTAATCTTACAATCGGGCAATTTATTACCGGCTTGAGGCATAGGTATAAAACCAGTAGCATGTGTAACGGCTCCAATCAATTTTCCGTTTAATGCAGTTGTTTTCACATTTGCATGGGTACTTAAATCAATATTGCCAGAAGCAGAAGTACCACTATGACACCCGATACAACTTGCTTGCAAAATGGGTAGTATAGTACCTGAATAAGTAAAGAAAGTAGTATCACATGCAATATTACAGTTGCTTGTATTAGGAGCGCCTTGTACAATCCATTTATATATAGAATCTTTTTGTGCTTTACTTAATGGCTCTGCAGGAGGTGGAGGCATTCGTTTATCTGTTCTGTTTTCTAATATGACTTCCCAAGCTTTACTATCAGAAGGATTATTAGCCTTTATGGTTTTCATAATTTCTGCATAGGAATCGTATCTTAAATCCTCTTTATGCGTAATAGCATCATGACATCCGCTTTTAGCACAGTTACTTACAAAAACTGGTAAAACGTCAGTTTCAAAACATATAGTGCTTGCGCCCGCAGGTGGGGGTGTAATACCTGGAGGCGCTGTGCCACCCGGAATTAAAGAGTCGTGCTTGCATGCGAACAGAAAAACAGCAAGAACAAAACCTAAAATTAAAATGCGTTTCATTTAATCAATTTTAATACATCTAATAATTACCACATCGGTTAAATAGCCGGTGCAAATTCCTTTAATTTTTACAAGGTCTCCATCTTTCACCTTTGCTTCTTCTTCCATTGTGCAATTTATACCAAACATCGGATCATCCGTTTTTAACAGGATCACTTGCTTGCCTTCGTTATTTTTAGAAATACTTAATACTTCACCTGTTACTTCAATAATTTTATCAATGTATTTATCATTTGTAGTTCTTTCAGCTGTGCTGTATTCATTAAATAATTCTGTTGCTGTTATTGAAATGGCTTTTGCATTTTTTATATTCTGTTGGGGTTTGTTCCAGTAAAACATCCATACGTATGAAACAATCATCAATAAAATGACTAAAAGCAACGAAAAAATTAATTTGAACTTGGTCATGCTAACCTGAATATATTAACTCAAGTTAACAGCAGAAATTGTTTCTAAGCTGTTCTAAAAAACTGAACAGGAAAAAAGAACGACTGAACAGGGAAAAGGGATGTTTGAAAATGTAGAGATTAAAGCAATCCTGATTACTTCATAGAAACATAATTGGCTACCGGCTGCCTGTTTTGTAAACTCCGGGCAAGCGTTAATTCATCAGCATATTCCAGTTCGCCACCAAAAGCTATGCCTCTTGCAATGGTGGTAATTGTTACCGGATTATCTTTAATTTTTTTACTGATGTAGAAGAGGGTTGTATCGCCCTGTATATTGGGGCTTAATGCAAAGATGAGTTCTTCCACTTCATCTTCTTTTAACCGGGTGATCAAGGGTTCAATCGTCAGTTGGTCTGGGCCAACTCCATCCAGCGGGGAAATAATTCCACCTAATACATGATAGAGTCCGTTAAACTGTTGTGTGCTTTCAATAGCAATAACATCACGAATGTTTTCTACCACACAAACCGTGTGCTTGTTACGGGCCCGGTTGCTGCAAATATTACAAACTTCAGTATCAGAAACATTGAAACATTTACTGCAGAATTTTATTTCGTTACGCATTTTTGAAATGGTATCAGAAAAAAACTGTACTTCTTCCTGAGGTTGTTTAATAAGATGCAGAACCAAACGCAATGCTGTTTTTTTACCAATACCGGGAAGTTTGGCAAATTCATTCACTGCTTGTTCCAATAAAGATGAAGAAAAAGGCATATGGCGAAAATACGAAGGAAGATGGTTTAAAACTGAAACCCCTTAACAAGTATACTTTATTATTTTGGGGGAAGTTCCTGTAATCCTAAATCAATAAGTAACTCATTATCCCAGTTATCTCTTACAGATATGGTATTGGTTAGATTCTGAACAACTTCAGGTTGTCTTTTTTTCTTATTAAAATAGTCACCAGCATCCCAAACTCCGTTTTGATTAGTATCATATAAAATGGCAAACTGGTAATTGCCTGGTTTAAATAGTTTGCTATACCATTCTTTGCCATTGATTGGGTAACTGGCAAATAGTTTGTCATTGCTGTAAAACATTAAAACCGGGTGTTTTGAAGTATCAATATTTTTAAAGCGAAGACGTACAGACCCATATTCTTTTTCAGATTTTACCCGAAATGTAATTGTATCATTTCTGGTGGCTGTTAATCCTGAAGTGTCTGCAGCATAATCTTTATCCAGAAAAAGATGATACGTATTGCCGGGTTTCCAGGCTGTAAAAAGAATCAGCTTTTTATTGGTTGTATCATTTTTAATATTTAAATCAGTAACCCTGGTATTTGAATCAATAAACAACCGGATTTTACTGCTATCAAAGCGTTTAATTGGCTTTTGATAACTGAGCTTAAAGCTATCCTGAAAATCCTGCGTACTGTTTTCTAGATTGCTGGTATAAAGAAGCGTTCGGATAGTTGCACCCTTAGGTGTAGCAACAGTTGCAGCTCTTGGTTTTTCTTTTTCTGCTGCAAATGCATAAAGAGTTACCGGTTTTGTTGAAGCGTTTATAATGATTGGAGAATCTAAAAAGGCAAACTGTTCAATGGGCTGACTGTATTTTTTATTTCCATCCTCATCTTTTAATGCATATAAAAAGAAACGCCCATCCGGTAAATTGGTAAAACGAAATTTACCTTCGCTATCTAATCTTGCAACGTACTTTGGTAATTCCTTTGCAACAGTTGAATCTTCTTCTTTTGTGTAAAGCAAGGCAAACATGGTACTGTCTGTTTTGCCGGTTTCAGCTAATAATACTTTACCTGTTAATTCGTTACTGTCAATTTTATTCCCTGTTGAAAAAGTATACCTGAAGTTTTTTAACACATTCCCCTCATTTAAATCAACAATAGCATCACCAAAATCAATGCTGTATGTTGTATTAGGTAATAAAGAATCTTTTAAGCGAATTGTTACTGTACGTAGTTTCGATTCAATGAGTGGTTGTTTAGAAGGGAAAGGTGAAATCAGAATTTTTTCAGTTGCATTTTTTAATTCAATGTATTCATCAAAAGTGATACTGACTTTTTGTTGGGTACTGTTTATTGCAGAATCTTTAGGAACAGCACTAACAAGTACAGGCGGTAAACTGTCTCTTGGCCCGCCTCCGGGAGGAACAATATTGGCGCAACTGATATTGCTTATGATATAAATTGCCAATAATCCGGTAAAAAGTAAAAAAGTAAGAAAAGATTTCAATGACATATAGATTGCAAACTTATGATCTTTGAGCTAATAGACTTCTGACAGTTATTTTAAAAGGGTTAAAAATACTGTTAATCATTTGAAGTTTGTTGTTCAAAATCTTCTTCTTCTATTAAGGATATATAAATTTTATTGTTCTTAACAAAGTTGCACCATTCACAATCTGGTTTACCACAACCAATATAAAAATCATGCTGTTTAATTTTATTCCAGCTTTCAATAATTTGTTTTTTTACAGTTTCAATTTCTTCTAATGTTATTGAAAGCTTCAGGATGTCAAACTCATCTTTACTGTTTGGTTCTACAAAATCAAATTGTGTATATAATACCTTCCAGCTTTTCCCGGGAAGATTGTCAACTAATATTTTATAAAATACTGCCTGGCGCCAATAATTGCCACCATCGGGTTTTTTTGTACTTCCGGGCAAGTCAAACTCTCCTCTTGTTTTAGCTTTAGTGTAGTTACCAGTTTTAAAATCAGTAATTACAATATCATTTCCCCAAAATTGAATTTTATCAGTAAAGCCTTTTAGTGGAATATCATTCACTACAACTTTTGTAAGTGGGTATTCCGTTAATATAAATTCACCGGTGGGTGAGGGGTTGTAATATTTTTCATAATATTTATCAAGAACCGTTTCACCGTAAATTGTAAAACGCTGCAAACTTTCTTTGGTAAAAACCTCTCTTCCGCTATTCAGGTGAAATTGAAAACGAGTAATCAGAAAAGCTTTCTCCGGATAGATTTTGTTATTACTCATCATATGGTTGAAAAAGTCATTCAGTGCTTCATGAACGGCTGTTCCAAATTGTGCAGCCTCACTTTTTGCCATTGGTACTCTTACTAAACTACTGTAATAAAACTTTACGGGACAATCAAGATAATTATTTAGTGCTGTTACATTCATTACAAATTTTTCCAGTAAGCGATTAATATAATCTTCTTCAACTTTTTCCAGTACCGGTTTTTGAATAATACCAAAACGAAGTGCAGCAAAGAATGTTTTATCTTCTTCAGTTAAACTGATTTTCTCAGGCACTAAAGCCAGCGGCTCTTTTAATTCTTCTAAAAACTGAGAGGGCTCTAACAATTTGCCATCATTTTTCATTTGTGGATAAGAAATATATAGATGAGTTTCTGCCCGGGTAACTGCAACAAAGAACAGTCGTCTTAATTCTTCTGTTGTTTCGCTTTCTGTTTCCTGTTCTAATATGGTATAGGGTAATTTAAACCCACGGTTTGTTTTACGCTTCCCTTCCCAGATGTCATTTCTTGCACCAACAATAAAAACGTATTCAAATTCCAAACCCTTACTTCCATGTGCGGTTAACAGGTTTACTCCGGTTTCAGTTCCTGTTGTTTGTATAAGCGGAAGAGAAAGTCCGTTTTCTTTCAATAAATCAATTTGATTTATTAGCTCTTTGAGTTTCAGATCGGGTCGTCGGTGTGTACTTTCTTTTATATAGTCAAATAGGCAGGTAAGTTTATTCATCATCCAGGATTTATCCTGCTGCTGCATACAATATTGTAGTACTCCGCTTTCATTAATCATAAATTCAAACCAATGTTGTGTGCTTTTATTATAAACTTCTTTCTGTAAGTTTTCTATTAAATGATGAATACGTATAATTTCTTCTGTTTCCTCATTGCCGGCAAATAAGGTTCCATTAGCATCGGTAGCAATTTTTTTCAAATAACTTCTGAATTTTATTTCTTCATTTGTTTTATTTCTGGAAGATGCTATTTCATTACTGATTGATGCAATTTTAAACGGTGATAATTTGAAAAAACCGTAATGAAGTATTTCAAACAATAACGGATCTCCGCTTGAAGGTGTATCTAGCTCTGCAATAGTATACCGGATGATATTAAGTACTTGGTTAATGAAAAGATCATCGAGAAGGTTAATTGATCGCTTAACATAAAAGGGAATTTCCTGCAGTTGAAAAAACTTCATGAGTTCATCACCAAATTTATGTTCTTTGTAAATTACTGCAATTCTACCGGGGTCTATACCTTCATTCAATAATTTTTTAATATAGATTGTTATATGAACGTTTTCTGAAAACTCGTTTTCGTAAATATTTATTACCGGTTTTGTAGTAATTGCAATCAGATCTTTATTTGAGGCAATTAATTCCTTACTCAGATCTTTATATTGTTTAACCAACCGTTGTTCATTGTTTTCAATTAAACCTTTTGCACCATCTAATATTGGTTGTACACTTCTGTAATTTTGGGTAAGTACAACTTTCACCAGGTCTTTTTCATATGCATCAGCCAGGTTCATCATGTTCTTAAGGTTTGCACCCTGGAATCTGTAAATACTTTGATCATCATCACCTACAACAAATACATTTGGTTTTTCATCTTGCCAGTAACTAATAAGCAGTTCTACAATTTTGTTTTGAGATCCGCTTGTATCCTGATATTCATCAACCAGTATGTATTGGAATTGTTCCTGGTAATTAAGTAATATTTCAGTGTTTGTTTGAAACAAATTAATCACCCAGTTAATCATATCATCAAAATCATACCTGTGATTCTCATGTAAAATGTTTTGATAACTCTTGAATGAAGAAACTGCAGCTTTTAGTTTCAACATTCTTTCAACTTCTTCTTTTCCTTTTTGTGTTAACTCAGTAAGACCTTTTGCTTTTTCCCGTTTTTTATAGAAGCCTTCTGTTTGCGGAATAATGTTATTTGTGTAGTTATCTATTTGTTGTAAAAGCCAATCTTCTTTCCATCCTTCTCTTTTAATTGCAGAAAATAAAGAAGAAAGATTGGCCAGGTCATAATAGATTTCGCCTTTGTATCTTTTTAAGGGGTTTTCTATGGTAAAACTATCAATCAATAGTTTTAGAAATTGTACACGCTCAAGATCTGTTAATGCTTCAAGTTCTTTTTTATTAAAGTATCGGATGTTTTCCTGTATAACTGTATTACAAAAAGAATGAAATGTATGAATACTTACCTTGTATGCCATACTGCCAATTAATCCCAACAATCGTTTACGCATAGCAACAACACCAGCATCAGTATAGGTAAGACATAAAATATTTTCAGGCAACGCATCTGTTTCCAATAAAATTTTTCCAATACGGCTTGCAAGTATTTGTGTTTTACCGGTACCGGGCCCGGCAATAACCATTACCGGACCTTCAATAGTATCAACAGCTTGTTTTTGTTTTTCATTTAACCTGTTATACTCTTCAAAAAATTTTATTTGCAGTTTTTCTTTGTTCAATGACATAGTTCAAAGTTAATTTCTCAACTAATCTGTTGTAAGATATATTTCATGATAAAGCAGATAAAAAAATGAAGAGATTCCATTTTGAAAAATAGCAGAAGAAAATAAATAGAGTAGTTGAAAGAGAAAAAATGAAAATATTCAACCTTCTTATTATCAGACAGTTAACAAAAAACGGCGTTTCCACTTAGTACTATCACTACCCGCTTTGTGGTATTTTTTAAACCAATTGATCAAGTTATTTTTACAGTGTTGAAGGTTTAGCCGTTGTTTATCCTAATACACCACCTGATTTATAAGTTTACCTGAAAAGCATTACCCGGAGGCAGAAATTTTAGCTACCTAATCTAAATACCGTTTCTGCCTCCTTTTTTTATCCCGGCATTCTTGAAATGTATTTCTCCATTTGTTTTATCTGATCAACTAATTGCTGAGTACTTGGCTTTAATGCTTTTGCTTTTCTGAAAAATTCTTTAGCCGCACGGAATTCCCTTTTGTTCATCATAATGCTGCACATCTGTAAATTAGCTGCAGCTTGATTTTCTTTATCTGGTAATCCTTTACGTAATGCCTGGCGTATATAACTTTCAGCTTGCTTAAAATTATTTTTTTGCATGGCAAGCATGCCCATTTGTAACAGACTTGCACCTTCTGTACCCTGCATTAAAGAAGATCCTGCGCCCAAATCCATTCCCTTTTTCATCATCTTCTCAGCACCATCATAATCTTGTTTCATCATGGCAATATTTCCTTTCAATGTATAAAACACAGAACGGATAGGCTTAAACAACAAAGCCGGGTATTTAATTGAATTAATAATTTTTTCAGCACCTTCCATATCACCAGCTTCAAGGTTTTGTTGAATTAAACGCAAAGGGCCAAAAAAGAAATGACCAAAAATGCTCACCACTGCAAGCAGATAAATAATGAAAGAAGGCCAAAAGCCAGTGTAAATGTTTACAAGAATGGCTGCAACCAGCAAAACTAAACCTATAATAAGCCTGTAACGGATGTATAAATTAAAAAACTGCATATAATTATTTATTGGGCAGCAAAGGTAGGGAACAGCAATTTGAAATTTGAAAATTTGAAATTTTACAGAGCCTAAATGGTTATTTTTGCCGCCCGGAATTTAATATGTGGAGCAAATGCTTCCTTTCTGAAATATTACCGGCCCCGTAGTTCAATGGATAGAATAGAAGTTTCCTAAACTTTAGATACAGGTTCGAT
>DAIOWB010000026.1:0-18054 GCA_036758725.1 Lacibacter sp. | reverse complement strand
AACTCATTGCCAAAGCCACTAATGATGCTGTGTGGGATTGGAATATGGAAATAGACGAAACCTGGGGCAACGAAACGCTATATAATTTTTATGGTCTTGATTTTTCAACAGACAAAATATCAAGCAACACTTTTTTTGAACACATTCATCCCGAAGATGTAAACAGAGTAAAAGAGGCAATGAACAAGGCTCTTAAAAAATCAACACAATCTATAACTGAAGAATTCAGGTTCAGAAAAAAAGATGGTAGTTACAGAACCGTAATAGACCGGGCTTATGTGTATTATAATAAGAACGGTAAGCCCACCAGAATGCTTGGTGCAATGCAGGATATTACTGAAAAGAAAGAAGCAGAAGCAGAAAAAGAGAAAGAACGCAGAAATGCAACTGCTTTAATTAACAGTACAACTGATCTGTTATGGAGCATTAATAAAGATTTTAAATTAATAAAGGCTAACGATGCGTTTATTAAAGGATTATTAGATAATGGTGGTTATTTAATAAAACCGGGTGACGATATTTTACCTGAAGAGCGCTTTCCTCAGGAATATCTTCAATATTGGAAAGATCTTTATAGTAAAGGTTTGTCAGGAGAAAAAGTGCTTACAGAAATTTATACCCCGCAGGCCAATAGTACAGAATTGTTGTGGTTTGAAATTAAAACAGACCCAATTAAAGAGGGTAACGAAATAACGGGGATTGCCTGTTCAATGAGAAATATTACAGAAAGAAAAAAAGCAGATATTTTATTAAGCCAAAGTATAAATGCATTAAAAGAAGCCCAGCGTATTGCACAAACAGGTAGCTGGGAGTTAGACCTATTAACGAACCAGCCCAAATGGTCTGATGAAGTTTACAGGATATTGGAATTAAACGTACAAAACACATCACCTTCTTACGAACTATTTCTTAACGCAATACATCCTGAAGACAGAGAGGCCGTAAACAATGCCTATACAAACTCAATAAAAAACAAAACAACGTATGACATTAACCACAGGCTGTTATTTCCTGATGGCCGAATAAAATATGTAAGAGAACAATGCGAAACAATTTATAATGAAGAGGGTACTCCTTTACGATCATTAGGCACTATACAGGATATTACAAAAGCAAAAAATGCAGAATTAGTATTAAACGAAAGCGAAAAGAAATATAAAAACCTGTTCTATAATAACCCGGTTCCACTATGGGTAATTAACAGGGAAAATTCTCAAATTGTAGATGTAAACGAAGCCGCTATTAAACACTATGGCTATAGCTATGAAGAGTTTTTGCAAATGACATCAAAACAATTGCGGCCAACCTTTGAATATGAAAGGTATGATGCATTTATAAAAGAATACGGAAGAACCATTGAGGGGAATATTGGTATCTGGAATCATATTAAAAAAGACGGAACGCTGATTAATGTAGAATTAACAGTGCACACCATTTTTTACAACAACCTGCCATGCCGCCTTGTACTTGCAAATGATATTACAGAGAAAATGAAAGTTGAAAAACGGCTTGAGTTTTTAGTGTCGGCCTCACCTGCAGTTATTTATTCTGCTGCCGCTGAATTTCCTTTTGGTGCAACTTTTATAAGCGAAAACATAAAAGAACAAACCGGTCATGTACCTAAAGAGTTTACATCAAACCCCAACTTTTGGTCGGATCATATTCACCCGTTGGATAAGGAAAGGGTACTTAAAGATATTGGTCATCTATTTAAAGAGGGAAGGTATACTCATGAATACCGATTCAGGTTAAAAGACGGCAGCTATACCTGGATGTATGATGAAGTAAAACTGCTATATGATTCAGCAGGCAAGCCTTTGGAAATGATTGGCTACTGGATAAAAATAAATGAGCGGAAACAGGCTGAAGAAAAAATAAATCAAACCAACGAACAACTGCGGCAGTTAACAACCCATCTTCAAAAAATAAGAGAAGAAGAGCGCAAACGAATTGGCCGTGAAATTCATGACGATCTTGGTCAGCAACTTACTGCCATTAAAATGGATGTAGCATGGGTTGATAAAAAGATACCAGCCGAAACAACATTGATTAAAAGCAAACTAAAAAACATTATCACGCTGTTAGACGGAAGCAATCAATCCATCCGCAGAATATTAACTGAATTAAGGCCTGGCATTTTAGATGATTATGGTTTATTAGAAGCATTAGATTGGCATGGCAGGCAATTTACAGCCAACACGGGCATACAGGTTACTATTAACACAAATGAAAGTGAAATAAAATTAAGCGAACCCATTGCTACCTGTCTTTTTAGAGTATACCAGGAGGCACTTACAAACATATCAAAGCATGCACATGCTGATAAAGCCATTGTTTCAATTAATCTAAATGACGAAACCATATTCATGCATATCAATGATAATGGAAGGGGATTTGATGATCACTCACAAAAAAAGAGAACGTCGTTTGGAATATTGGGTATGAAAGAAAGAGTACACTCTGTAAAAGGAGATTTTGAATTATCTTCAAAGCCTGGAATGGGAACAAAAATTTCTATAACCATACCCCTAACCTAACACACAAACATAAAACACCAAACCGCTCAATGAAACGAATTATTTTGGCCGATGATCATAGTTTTGTAAGACTGGGTTTAATTCAGATTTTAAAAGATGAATATCCCTCAGCACAAATAAAAGAAGTAGCCGATGGTGAAGCCCTGGTTAAAGAAGTGATCTTACACGATTGGGATTTGGTTATTACCGATCTGGACATGCCGGGCCGTAATGGGCTTGAAGCATTGGAACAAATAAAAACAATAAAGCCTGAATTACCGGTGTTAATCCTTAGCATATATACTGAAGAGCTGTATGCTGTAAGGGTGTTAAAAGCCGGTGCATCTGGTTTCCTCAACAAAAGTGCAGCTCCTTATGAATTAATAACCGCCATTCAACGCATTCAACTGGGCAAAAAATACATTACTCCTGAAATTGCAGAAAAATTACTTTCTCAGATAGATGCAGAAAAAAAGCCACATGAACTATTGAGTAACAGAGAGTTTGAAGTGTTTAAACTTTTTGCAGCAGGTAAAACAACCAGTTATATAGCCCATGCACTTTCACTTGCACCCACTACCATCAGTACCCACAGAAGCAGGATTATGGAAAAATTACAGCTTTCCAATAATTCAGAATTAACAAGGTATGCATTGGCTCATCATATCATTTCTGATATTGAGTTGTAAACAAAACCGCTTACAACTTTCTTTTCTTTAGTATAACTACTACAAAAGCTAATCCCTCTTGTTCTACCTGAATAGAACAATTACATCTATATTTTTTTATATATAACTAATCGTTCTTTGCTTAGTTAATTACCCTGTCATGAAACTATTAATTGTAAACCGGTCTGTTCAGATCCTTGTTAGGCTGGAAGAAATTTTTTGGGATACACAGAACAGTACAACAGTTTACAAGGCAGAAACATATGACCAGGCCATCAAACAGTTAAATGAAAACCTACCCGATGTTGTTTTATTAGATTTCGGATTTCCTGCAAAACAACTTACAGACCTTATCATTAACATAAAAAAAGTAAATGCAAAAACACCGGTTATTGTACTAACCGACCGGTTAGATAATCATTTACAACAACAGTGTGAGGCACAAGGCGTCAATTGCTTTGTTGATATTTATTATGACTTTGAAAAACTACCAGGCCTCATTCGTACGATTGTTGCCGGAAAAAAGTGAGAAAAAGAAATGGAAAACAAAATGAAGAAATGGATGATGCAAATCTTTAAGATGGCAAACAGGAAAGAAGCAATTCTTTATGTTTTAATGTATGTAACCGGAATCTTGTTACTAAGCTTCATTTTTACAAAAATAATTATGGTTGAATATTTAATTGCAATGTTATTTGCATTACAGTTGGTTATTACCTCGTTGTTTTTTTTATTTGAATACAAAAAAACAAAAAGCATCAGGAAGGAATTACTGAAACAGGCACATGCAAATAAAATTATTCTCAATCATTTTTCAGAAGGTCTTATTACCACCAACCAGAAAGGCAAAATACAATTCATGAATGAGGCAGCAGAAAAACTAACCGGCTGGAAAAAACAAGAAGCAACAAACCAGCTGCTTCATCAGGTATTTAAAGTAGAACATGAAAACACAGGTGAAGGTTTTGAAAATGTAATTACAAGAGTTTTAAAAAATGGCAGAGCAATAATAAATGAAAACCACAGCATTTTAAAAACCAGTGATTTTAAAAAGATAAACATTATCAATAGCGGATTACCCATGTTAAATGGCGCAGGGAACATTACAGGTGCTGTTTTACTGTTTAAGCCCGTTGCCGGGGAAAAAGAACCCGGCTTAAAGGAGAATGAAGAAATATATAAAGCAATAATTGAACAGGCTTCTGACGCAATCTTTATAAATGATACAAAAGGAAATTTATTGGAAGCAAATAACAGCGCCTGCAGTTTACTGGGCTATACAAAAGAACAGTTTGCTAAAATGAACATTACAGATTTGCACACAAAAGAAGCGCTTAAACTAAAACCTATCATGTATGATCAATTATTAAGTGGCGAAAGAACCATAGCAGAACGAAACCTGCTGCATAGTAACGGATCAACAGTGCCTGTTGAAATAACAGCAAAGATGCTTTCTGATGGACGTATTATGGCTATAGTAAGAGATATTAAAGAACGAAAAAAAGCAGAAAAAAAAATCAGGGATTACCGCTTTGCACTTGATGAGTCTTCTATTGTTGATGTGTCAGACAGCAACGGAATTATTCTGTTTGTGAATGAAAATTTTTGTAAAATATCCGGATATAGCAAAGAAGAATTAATAGGGCAAGATCATAAAATATTGAGTTCAAAATATCATACAAAGGAGTTTATTAAAAATTTATGGGATACGGTAACAGCGGGCCGGGTATGGCGCAATGAAGTAAAAAACAAAGCGAAAGACGGGTCTTTTTATTGGGTTGATACAACCGTTGTTCCCTTTTTAAACGAAAAAGGCCAACCTGTACAATACATAACTATCCGTTCAAATATTACCAAACACAAAGAATCAGAAAAGGAAATTCTTGAAACGCTTGAACGCTATGATATTCTTTCAAAAGCAACCAGCGATACAATATGGGATTGGGATTTTGTTAATAATCACATGACGTATAACGATGGAATTACCAAACTGTTTGGCTATCAAAACGACAAAGTAAAAAACATATATGAATGGCATGAAAATAAAATTCATCCCGAGGACCGCCAACAAATTAGTGATTTGTTGAAGGAAGGATTAAAAAATAAAGTACAAACTATTCAATTTGAATATCGGTTTCGTTGTGCCAATAATAAATACAAAGCAGTATACGACAGAGCGTTTATTATTTATGATGAAGACAATCAACCCAAAAGAATGATAGGCGCCATGCAGGATGTACACTATCAGAAAGAAGAAGAAATGAGAATTGGAAAAGCGGTGATAGATATTCAGGAGCGTGAAAGAGAGCAAATAGGAATGGAATTACATGATAATGTTAACCAAATATTATCAGCAACCATTCTTTACATAGGAATGGCAAAAGAAAAAATGAAGAAAGGATTAAGCGGAGATGACTTGTTAGATTCAAGCAAAGGGTTTATAAATGATGCTATTAATGAAATACGGAGGCTTTCTCATCAGCTGGCGCCGGCCTCTTTTATAAACACATCGTTACGGGTTGTTTTTGAATCGCTTGTTCATAATATGAATTCTGATCAACGGTTTAAAGCAAACCTCAACTTTGATGATCTTGATAATAATAACCTCACCGGCGATGTACCCATTAATTTATACAGAATTATACAGGAGCAACTTAATAATATTAAAAAATATTCAGGCGCTAAAAATGTTGACATCAGCATTAGTGTAAGTGATAATAAAGTGCAACTACGTATTGCAGATGATGGAAAAGGATTTGATATAAAAAATGTAAAAAAGGGAATTGGTCTTGAAAATATAAAACGAAGAGCAAGAGTTTTTGCTGGCGAAATATCTATTAATACAGCACCGGGAAATGGTTGTGAAATAATAGTGGAGTTGCCATTTGAAGTTGCTGAAATAAATTAAATATCTGTTTTATTAAAGCCATTTAAGTTCAAAACAAAAAGTTTACTCAATCCGCTTAATTTTATGCTTTACAAAAAAAGCATATGAGCCCACATATTTCATCTAAGCTTCCAAACGTTGGCACTACCATTTTTACAGTAATGAGTGCACTGGCAACGGAATACAAAGCAGTAAATCTTGGACAGGGTTTTCCTGACTATCCAATGAGCGAAGAGTTAACAGCCAAAGTATACGAAGCCATGAAGCAAGGGCACAATCAATATGCACCCATGCCCGGCTTAATTGGTTTGCGTGAAGCTATTGCAAATAAAGTACAACAGCTTTATCAAACAACAATCAATCCCGATACAGAAATAACCATTACTCCCGGCGGCACTTATGCTATTTATTCAGCCTTTACAACCATTCTTCACCCCGGCGATGAAGTAATTGTTTTTGAACCGGCTTATGACAGCTACATACCCAACATAGAAATCAACGGGGCTAAAGCCATTCCTTTGCCACTTACCTATCCCGATTATAAAATTGACTGGGATCTTGTTCGCTCATCAATTACAATAAAAACAAAAGCAATCATTATTAATTCACCACATAACCCAACCGGAAGTGTGCTTGATAAAAATGATATTGAAGAATTAAAACAAATAGTTGCTGATACAAACATCTTTATTGTGAGTGATGAAGTATATGAGCATCTTATTTTTGATGAACTCCAACATGAAAGCATGTTGAAATACCCCGAATTGTTTGAGCGTAGTTTTGTTTGTTTTTCATTTGGCAAAACCTATCACTGCACAGGATGGAAACTTGGTTATTGTATTGCTCCTGCAGCAATGATGAAAGAATACAGAAAGGTTCATCAGTTTAATGCATTTACCTGTTTTACACCGGCGCAGGTTGCTTTAGCTGAGCATTTAAAAAATAAAGATGCTTATTTATCACTGCCAAGATTTATGCAGCAAAAAAGAGATTACTTTCTTGAGCTGATGAAAAACACAAAGTTTGATTTACTTACTACACACGGTAGTTATTTTGTGTGCGCCAGTTATGGCCGCATTAGCGATGAAAGTGATAAAGACTTAGCTATACGTTTAACCAAGGAAGCAGGCGTAGCTACCATTCCTGTTTCAGCTTTTTATCACGATGGAAAAGATGACAAAGTGTTGCGGTTTTGTTTCAGCAAACAAAACAGAACGTTGCAGCAGGCAGTGGAAAAGCTTATGAAAATCTGAGTTTCATAAAAATGAAAAAAATTATTTTCTTTTACTCTTTTTATATTTTTCTGTTACCACCACTTCCATTGATTTATTATTTACTTTACTTTCAACCCAGGAAATAATATCCAGGTAAGCAAACGATCTTGTCTCAAAACGGCTGTTTTCAAGATGTTTGATTTCGTTCAATAATTTTTCCAGCGCTTTTTTAATTTTATCGGGGCTTTCTTCAAAGCTGTTTTTCAAAAATTTAAATAACGCTTCTTCAACCTTAGTGAGGTTTTTCATTTTTTCCATAAACCGGTGAGCCGATTTGCTGAGTGAAACCAGAATTTCATAATTCCCCAATTCATAATGACTGAGTAAGTGCATCAACCGGGCATAGCATTGCAGATCAATACGTAAATCAAGCGGTCCGTTCATAATACGGTGCAGGTAATCAATAGCTTTATTATAATCACCACTTCCAAAATAAAGAGAAGCAATTTTATAATTAAAAACAAGGATGCGATGCTGATCTACATATAATGCATATTCACTTAACCTGTCTTCTATAACAGGAACAAGTTTTAATCCGGTTTTAAATGTGCCTTTCATTAAATGGCCATTTATACGGGAGCTGTTAATATAAATAGAAGTATGTGTTCTGAAGTTGTCGTGCATTTGAGCCTGTGGCGTTTTCTCATACGCTTCAAACTCACTCAATGTTTCATCAAACTTTTTAAAGTTTCGTAAATCAAAATGAGCATTCAGTAATGCCTGCATACCTTTAATATAATGTCCTGTTTCAATGGTTTTAAGATTAGGATCTGCTTTATACAAATCAACCCACTTTTGAGCGTAGCGGTAATACATTAAAAAGTCCTGACGTATAAATGCAAACCAGCAATAACTCTGGTACAAATAAAGCTTTTCATAAAAACCACTTACCTGTGTAAGATCTTTTGGCAGATAGTTTTTGAAAAAAACTTTTATATCTTTTTCATCTTCTTCATTTCTTGAGTGACCATTAATAACATACCAGCGATAAAGCAACAAAGCAAGATTTGATAAGCGTGTTACCCTGTCAATATGAGCACTTATTTCAAGGGCCTCATCAGCTATTATTTGTGTTTTATCGGTACTGCTTCGGGTAATATGAAGTGTTTCAATTTTCTTTTCAAGGGAAATGAGTTGTACCAGCGTATTAAATTTATGATTGGCTTTTGCCAGCTCTTTTGCTTTTTCAATAATACGGAGGCTTTGCAGTTTTAATCCTTTGTTATAAAGTATACGGGCATTATCTAAATGTTCACTCAATTGCAGATCAACATTCTCTCCTGTTTTAAGCAAACGTAAACTGGCTAAAAGTTCTTTATATAAATGTGTTTTTAAATTGGCAAGTTTGGTTTTGCTGTTATCAGTTAGTTTTTTCAATAAAGCAGCTTCATCATATTCATCCATCTTATCTAGCGCATCAAACAGTTGTATGATTTTGAGATCTTCTTTGGAGGAACTACGTTTTATATAGAGCTTAAAATGCCTTTTCTCTGATTTTTCAAGCGAATGAACCAGGTGAAACAATGCATCAGAAAAGCGGTTGGCCATAATTTAATTTTTTCGTGAAAGCCTTGATCTTGCTGCATTACAGAAGCTTTTTCTGATTTTGGCATCATAGAAGCGAATGCAATTTTGTTTGATGTACAAAACCCATGGCTTTACTTTTACATCAGATTCAGGCTTTAAAAAAGATGGCAGGCAATCGTTGAGGAAGCATCGTAACGGTCTTGAATCGGCAGCAACAAAAGTACAGAACTATTTTTTATATGGCAAGCAATCGTTAACGGTCGACTGTTTCTACAGTTGACCTTTTTCTTTTTAGGCAACAGTTCAACCTGTCTTTCCTAAATTCGGGCATACAAAAAACAATGCTATATGAAACGATTGTTATGTTTTCTGCTAATCAGCTGTGAATTCTTTTTACTTCAGGCACAGCTAATTCCATTAAAAGAGCAGGCAAAAGTGATAGATGAAATTCTTGCCGACCGGTTTAATAACCTTTTACCCGTTTTAATGGAACGTAATGGAATTGATATGTGGGTAATAGTATCGAGAGAATACAATGAAGATCCTGTTTTAAAAACCATGCTGCCGGCAACCTGGTTAAGTGCACGACGCAGAACTATTCTTGTATTTTCATTTAACAAGGAAAAAAAGACCATTGAGAAATTAGCAGTAGCCCGTTATAATGTAGGTGATAGTATTAAGGCAAGCTGGGATATGCAGAAATTTCCAAACCAATGGGATGCGTTGATGAATATTATTACTACCCGTAATCCAAAAAAAATAGGCATCAATACTTCAACACATCATAATCATGCCGATGGTTTAGATGTGACCGATTACAATGAATTCATGCAAAAACTTCCTGTCACATTTAAAACAAAAGTGGTAAGTGCCGAAACACTGGCAATAAACTGGTTGGAGACAAGAACAGAAAGAGAGATGCAGATTTATCCGCAACTTATTTATGCAACGAGAAAAATTATTGAAGAAGGTTTTTCCGAAAAGGTAATTACGCCGGGTATTACCACAACTGATGATGTGGTATGGTGGTTCAGAGAAAAAATTAGAAGCATGGGCTATGATACCTGGTTTCATCCTTCAGTTTCAGTTCAACGCAACGATCCGCAAAGCTTTGAACACCTGAGAAGTTTTTCTAACCGCCCCAAAGATGATGTAATACAACCAGGCGATTTGTTGCATGTAGATATTGGCATTACTTATTTACGATTAAATACAGATGTGCAGGAACACGCCTATATATTAAAGCCCGGTGAAAAAGAAATTCCAAAAAACATCAGAGATGCATTTGCAAAAGCAAATCGTCTACAGGATATTCTTACATCGCAATTTAAAGCAGGCAAAACAGGAAACCAGATCTTAGCAGAGGCATTAGCACAGGCAAAGAAAGAAAATATTGAAGCAACAATCTATACACATCCATTAGGTTTTCATGGGCATGCAGCAGGCCCCACCATTGGTTTGTGGGATCAGCAGGGAGGCGTACCCGGCGCCGGTGATTTCCCAATGAATTATCATACTGCTTACAGCATTGAATTAAATGCAGCAACGGAAATACCAGAATGGAAAAAGAGTATCCGCATCATGCTGGAGCAGGATGGATATTTTGATGAAAACGGATTTCGTTACATTGGCGGAAGACAAAAAGAAATTTATTTAATACCAAGAGTTAATAAGAACACTGCTGATTAATATTTTTAAACACAGAGTAACAGAGAAACGGAGATACACTAAAAAGGTTCTCTGTCGTTACTTAAAATGAATATTTCTCCAACATATCGTGGAATAATTTTTATGTTGCTTGCAGCATTAGGTTTCTCTGTTATGGGTGGTGCAGCTAAAGCAATGAAAGTAAGTTTTAATGCAGGACAATTGGTTTTTTGGCGAAACATTGTTGGGCTAATTGTATTGGCAATAAGCTTTGCTAATCGCAGGCCGGTTAATAAGGGCGATAAATTATTACGACTCATCTTTCGTGGTTTTATGGGAACCATTGCATTGTACACATTACTTTATTGCATTTTGCATTTACCACTTGGTACAGCTATGAGTTACAGCCTTACCTCTACATTATTTATAGCATTGTTTTCATTTTTGTTATTTCGTGAATATGCAGGAAGAATGGTATTGCTTGCGGTATTCATTGGATTTACGGGCATGTTACTTATTTACAAACCAAATATTCATTTGCCCTGGTATTATCATGTAGCAGGATTAATGAGTGGTATTGCATCGGCTATTGCTTATTTAACTGTTGGCACACTTACAAAGTTTTATGATACAAGGGTTATTGTATTATCGTTTGTATTAACCGGTGTACTTACTCCTTTATTATTTGTATTCCTCCGGTTTCTTTTTCAACTACCAGCCGACGATGTTTTTTTTATAGCATGGAAATGGCCCAATGGAAATGAATGGTGGTTGATTTTGCTTTTGGGCTCAGCTGCATTATTTGGTCAATACTTTGTAACCAAAGCATTTGGAGCAGATAAAGCCGGAGTTATTTCTGCTATTGGATATGCCAATATCATTTTCAGCATTTTTATAGGCATGATGCTGGGCGATGCGTTTCCTGATAACATTTCATTGCTTGGTATTGGCTGCATTATCGGAAGTGGATTAATGATCTCATTCACTAAAAAGAAAAGTGAAAACGTTGTGGTAAAAGATAACTTGCAATAAGTTTTTTCATGAACAGCACTCCTGCTTTTTTAATTGCTGGCATTGGTAACACACTCCGTTCAGATGATGGTGTTGCAGCATTTGTATGTGCAGAAATAGAAAAGAAAAATCTGCAGAATGTAACTGTAATCACCAGTCAGCAATTACAAACAGAATTTATTGATCAATTTCTGCAATATGATTATGTGTTGGTAGTTGATGCTTCCATTGTTGCCGACGGAATTCTTTTTGAAAAAGTTACTGATACAACGGAAGCCGTTCTTCACTCTTCTCATCACATCAACCTGGCAACACTTCATTCACTAACGAAGCAATTGCACGGAAAAACAATCAATTTATATTCCTGCGGAATAGAAGCCGAAAGCTTTGAAACAGGAGAACAGCTTTCAGCAAAGGCCAGGGCCAATGCAGAAAAAGCTGTTCTGTATATAACTGATTGGGTAAGTTCGTTAACGGTAAAGAGTTAATTTCTTTCTATGCGTTTGATCAATTCGCCTGCTGCATCTTTTACTTCAATAATCATCGGCATTTGCCCCATGGCATGTGTTGAACAGGATAAGCATGGATCGTAACAACGGATCGTAGATTCCACTCTGTTCAGCATTCCTTCTTTCAAATTGTTTCCATCTACATATTGTTTGGCCACTTCTGTAATGGAGCGGTTCATGGATGGATTATTCTGTCCGGTAGCAATCAACAGGTTTACTTTCACCAGCTTACCGGTATTATCTGTTTTATAATGATGGAACAGCGTACCTCTTGGTGCTTCTGAACTGCCAATTCCTTCTTCATAATTCCAACGGCCATGATGCTGAATATGTAATGAAGTAACCTGCGGATCATTTAAAATTCGTTGTGCATCTTCCACATCACTTAACGCTTCAATTAAACGTGTATAGTGAAAGTAAAATGTTCCGTGTACCGGTTTTCCTCCGTTCATTGCTTTGAAAAGTTCAAATTCTTTTTGTGCTAAAGGTGTACGCATTTTACTGGCAACATTCAATCTTGCTAACGGACCAACTCTGTAAAATCCTTTATCGAAACCGAAAGGTTTATAATAAGGAAACTTCAGGTATGAAAAGTTAACAGAACGTTCTGCTATATAGTCGAGATATTTTGCCGGTGATAACTGATCGTGTAAAATGGTACCGTCTGCATCCATGAAACGAAGTTTACCATCGTACAATTCATGTTCACCATTTGGCCCAACTGTACCCAGATATAAAGTGGGAGAAGTTGCAAATGTTTCCACCATCTCTGCATGTTCATCATGAAAACGCTTGATGATTTCAATTCCTTTTTGTACAGTTTCAATTGCTTCAGGAATCCAGTTAAGCAATGCTATTCTGTTTTCTTCTGTTAACGGATAAGCCATACCGCCGGGAACAATGCCCATGATGTGAATCTTTTTACCGGTGATGCGTTCACTTAATTCCTGTCCGAATTTGCGTAAACGGATTCCAAGTACAGCAATGTCAGGAAATTTCTCTGCTATGCCCAGTATATTTCTTTTTGCAGGATCGCTATCGTAACCCAGTAAAAAATCGGGAGAGGAAAGATGGAAAAATGATAATGCATGCGAAGAAAGATTCTGACCAATATGCATTAACCTTCTTAAGAGATTTGCTGTGTAAGTTGGTTGAATGCCCTGAATCATTTCACAGGCTTTTACACTGGCCAGTGTATGACTGGTAGGACAGATGCCGCAAATGCGTGGGGTAATTGTGGGCATTTCTGTGTACATTCTTCCTTCACAGAATTTTTCAAAACCCCTGAATTCATTTACATGAAACAATGCATTCTCCACCGTACCACTATCGTTGAGTTCGATGGTGATTTTTGCATGTCCTTCAATTCTTGTAACTGGAGAGATAAGAATTGTTCTTTTATCTTGATTAACCATAACGCAATTTTTTTACTTTGCTTAAATCAGGAACACGGTTGTTTAAAAATTCAAACAGTACATAAAAGATGGTATCAGCATCGGGAGGGCATCCGGGAATAACAAAATCAATGTGTACCAATTCCTGAAGTGGAACTACTTTATCATTTAGCTTAAGCAGTGCAGGATGATTAGGAACTTCACCTTCCTTGTCGTTACTGATGGCATTAACATAAGCGGTATCAAACACATCTTTCAGGTTGAAATAATTCCGCATGCCGGTAACATTAGTTGTAACTGCACAATCACCTATAGCAATCAGAATTTTTGAATGTGCACGCATGTGCATTAACTCGTGCTGGTGTTCATCACTTGTTACAGACCCTTCAATCAAAGCAATATCCACATCGGGAAATTCTTTTCCATCTACAATTGGCGACTTAACAATATCGGCCAGCTTTGCAACTTCGAGTATGAGCTCATCAATATCCAGCAAAGACATATGGCAGCCGGAACAGCCACCCAGCCAAACCGTTGCTAATTTTTTCTTAGCCATTTTATAAATTCATTTTTAGTATCAACAATAAAAAAGAAATGATCAGAGCTTCATAGCTCTTTTCTCCATCAACTCGTTAATCATTCCCGGATTTTTTTCAAGCTGTCCCTGAACAATTGTTTTCGGCCATATGGCACCGGTAGGACAGGCGTGCAGACATTTTCCGCAGGATGTACATGTTTCAGACTCGCCCCATGGCGTATTGAAATCTGAAATGATACGTACATTATAACCACGGTTCATTACATCCCAGTTGTGTGCGCCTTCCACTTCATTACATACTCTTACGCAACGGGTACACATGATGCAGCGGTTATGATCAATTACATACCATGCATGCGATGTATCTACTTCACATTGAGGAAACAGGAATGGATAGCGAATGCGGTCCATACCAACTTTGTAACCGAGGTTCTGCAGTTCGCATTTACCATTGGCCACACAAACAGAACATACATGATTGCGTTCCGCAAAAAACAATTCTGTTGTAATGCGTTGATATTTTTTAATTCGCTCTGTATTGGTGCGGATAATCATGTTGGCCGCAACCTTGGTTGTACAGGCTGACAGTAATCTGCTTACACCTTCAATTTCTACAAGGCAAAGACGGCAGGCGCCTATATCCAGTACTCCTTTTAAATGACACATGGTGAGCATTTCGATGTCTTGTGCACGGCAAACATCAAGAATGGTTTTGCCTTCTTCAACCTCCAGCTTTTTATCATCGATCTCTATTGAAATATTGTTCATACATCAGGTTGTAGGTTGTAAATCTGTTTTACTTTTTGCTTGAGGATTGCTGATCCTGTTTTCATATTCTTCTCTAAAATGACGAAGAGTGCTCAGTAATGGATTGGGTGCAGATCCGCCCAGTCCGCAAAGGCTTGCCTCTTTTACATATACAGCCAGTTCTTCCAATCGTTCAAGATCAAGTGCGGTTGCTTTATTATCGCAGATTTTTTTAAGCAGATCATGCATCATTTTAGTGCCCACTCTGCAGGGAACACATTTACCACAACTTTCATCCATACAGAACTCCATAAAGAAACGGGCCACATCTACCATATCTGAACTTTCGTCCATTACAATCAAACCTCCCGAGCCCATAATAGAACCAAGGCTGGTTAATGATTCGTAATCCATTTTTACATCGAGATGTGCAGCAGGAATACATCCGCCGGATGGTCCACCTGTTTGTGCAGCTTTAAATTCACCGCCACCCTGTATGCCACCACCGATATCATAAATAATTTCACGGAGTGTTGTACCCATTGGCACTTCAATTAAACCGGCGTTATTGATTTTTCCAGCTAATGCAAACACTTTTGTACCGGCACTTTTTGCGGTTCCTATTTCACTATACCATTCACCACTGTTATTGATGATGGGAGCGATGGCTGCAAGCGTTTCTACATTATTTATCAAAGTGGGCATTCCCCAAAGTCCGCTTTCTGCAGGATAAGGGGGTCTTGGTTTTGGTGTACCTCTTTTACCTTCAATGGAAGCAATTAATGCAGTTTCTTCACCACAAACAAATGCACCTGCACCAATACGTACTTCCACATCAAACGAAAATTCACTGCCGAGAATATTATTGCCCAGCAAGCCTAATTTCTTTGCCTGTTTAATTGCCAGCTCAAACCGTTTAATAGCTAATGGATATTCGCCACGGATATACGCATATCCTTTACTTGCACCAACTGCATAACCAGCAATGGCCATTCCTTCCAATACCCTGTGCGGATTACCTTCTAAAACACTTCTATCCATAAACGCACCGGGATCACCTTCGTCGCCATTACAGATTACATATTTTTGTTTGCTTACATATTTATATACTGTTTCCCATTTAAAACCTGTTGGATAACCGGCACCACCACGGCCCCTGATGCGACTTTGTTTGATCTCAGCAATCACATCTTCCGGACTCATTTCAAACAACACCTTATCAAAAGCTTTGTATCCATCGTGCACTAAATAATCTTCAATTTTTTCCGGATTAAGGTGACCACAATTTTTCAAAGCAATCTTCATTTGCTTTTTAAAGTAAGGGTCTTCCTGTGCGTTAATAAATGGTTTAGGTCTTGAGTCTGAAAAAAGCAAGAGATCTTCTATTGGTTTTTTATCAATTAGCTGGCTTTGTACAATGCGGGAAATATTGGAGCAATCTACCTTTTGATAAATAGCATACTCGGGCAGGCATTTAATTAATGGCCCCTGGTTACATGGACCCATACAACCGGTGGGAATAATATCTATTTCACTTTCAAGCCCACGGTTCTTTATTTCTTCCTGTAATTTTTTAAATACATCTTCAGAACCAGAAGAAAGACAACCTGCACCACAGCAAACACATATTTTATGCCGCTGTTTATTACTCTGATCTTTTGCTTTTTCAGCGTAAATAATGGTTTTTAAATCGAGCCTGTTCATACCGTTTCCATTTTAGAATTAAGTTTGGCAATAATAGCATCTGCATCAGCTTTTGCCTGCACTTCATCATCAATAATTACAGCAGGAGCCAGCCCGCAGGCGCCAATACAACGGGCTACCTGTACTCCGAGTTTATTATCAGCACTCACTTCGCCGGGTTTTAAACGGAACGCTTTTTCTACTTCCTTCAGAATTTGCTGTGCACCTTTTACATAACAGGCAGTACCCGTACAAACCAAACAGGTATGTTCCCCTTTTGATTTCAATGAAAAGAAATGATAAAAGGATACAGTTGAAAAAACCCTTGAAGGCGGAAGGTGCAGTTTATTGCTGATGTATTTCAACACATTGATTGGTAAGTGTCCATAGCTGTTCTGTGCAGTATGAAGAATTTCAATTAAAGCATCGGGCCTGTAATTTTCTTTTTTCATTTTAGCTGCTATCAACTTTACACGGGGATCTGTTGCAGAAAGCTCTTTTACATGAGCAAGAGGTTGATGTGTATGATTAGTCATATCACTTTATGATTTAAATCAAACATTGAATTTTTTCGAAAAAAAGCATCAATACCGGATAACCTGTAATAAACAATTATTGGAGAATAGCTTAATTGCTTTGACACAAAATGTCATTTATATTTTCAAATGCGTAAAATAAGATGCATTATAAAAAAAAGTAATGATAAATATCATCGGTATTGCTGTTTGTTAACAATGGTAATTTTTAATTACCCCTTTATTAAATTGATATGAATCATATTACAGAATGACGCAACTATGTTGTTTTCTTGTTCACAGGATGTATTTTGTTATTCTCTTCAACCTTTCAATATAGTTTAATGAAAGCGCCGCTGCAAACCCAAATGATGAACCATCTCTGGGCGTTACAATTAAAAGGTGGTTACATTAATGATACAAAAAAGAAGGAAAGCAGTTAAACCCCCAAAAAACAACGTTTAAAACTTGCCCACTCAAATGCATGAACTTTCTATAGCCCACTCAATATTATCCATAGCGGAAAAATCTATACCAACCGACAGTAAAGGTGTTGTTACTTCTGTATCAATGCAAATTGGTATACTAAGTAGTATTGAAATTGAAGCTCTTCGCTTTGCTTTTGAAGTCATAAAAACAAATACAGTGCTGGAAAAAGCTGAACTGAATATTGATGTGGTACAAGGCGAGGCAGAATGCCTTAGTTGTCAAACTGTCTTTCCAATAAATACATACGGCACAGCATGCCCGAATTGTAAAAGTTATATTTATAATATCCTGAAAGGAAAAGAAATGAAAATGCAGAGCATTACAATAGAAGAATAATTTCTTTGTTGCTTTCCAATTTTTAAGTGAATTCATGAATAAAACGTTTATTAGCCAGGTTAATTTTCTTATATAGCGCTTTCACTCATTGATTAAATATTTACAATTAATTAAAAACTAACAATCGTACATGGGGTTTAAAATTTTATGTCTTTATTTTAATTATATCATTTACTTTTGCCTCTCAATATTAAAAGAACGTTGACAAACACAAATACATACCACACAATTGAAGTAAGTGCCAACAACAGCACTGCTAACTTCTATGTATTTTCTCCACGACCTCGACGCATCGTCTGATAGGACGAGTCAC
>DAIOWB010000025.1:9403-18726 GCA_036758725.1 Lacibacter sp. | reverse complement strand
AAATGTAATACCTGGAACATCCCTGGTTTCAACTTCACCACTCAGGAAAAAGAATAATTTATTTTTAATGATTGGGCCTCCAATGGTTGCACCATAAATTTTTGATGTTGATTTAGAAATATTGGTAATTTTTACACTACCTGCATTTTTACCGTTCATTTTTTCTGTACGGAGCAAACCATAAGCACTTCCTTTAAATTGGTTGGTACCGCTTTTAGTTACAACGTTAATACCTGCACCGGTAAAATTTCCCTGCCATACATCAAAAGGGGAAATATTAACAGACAATTCTTCAATAGCATCAACAGAAATTGGCTGGTTAGCGCCACCTGGTAAAGGGGAATTGCTTAAGCCAAAGTTATTGTTTAGGTTGGCGCCATCAATTTGTAAATTATTATATCGTCCGTCTCTGCCTGCAAAACTATTTCCGTTTGATTGAGGCGTTAAAGCTGTAAAACTTGTAAGCGAACGGCTAATTGTTGGAATGGTTGTAATAAGTCTTTGGTTGATGTTGGTAGTTGCACCCGCTTTATCACCGGCACCTCTTCTTTTACCGCCTGTTACAACAACTTCGGTAATTTGTTTTACATCATCACTCAGATCAACCTTAATGTCGTAAGGTTCGCCAAGTAGTAGACTAAAGCCTTCAACTTCATAAGCTTTTTGTCCTACAAATTCAACTTTTAACCTGTAAGGCCCACCAATTCTAACGTTAGGAAGATTAAATACACCCCCTTTCTTAGAAATGGTATTATACACAGTTCCTGTAGGTATATGGGTAGCAGTAATAGTGGCTCCTTCTAAACCGGACCCACTCTTATCTTTTACTGTACCTGAAATACTACTGGTTGTTACCTGGGCAAATGAAAGCAACGAAATAAATACGGCTGCCGTTGCAAGCAGTAATTTTCTGAGTTTTGGCATACATTTATTAGTTTACGGCAGCAAAGAAACAACAATCTTTCTTTCCACCAACAAAGAAATATTAACAATTCATAAATAAAAAAAGACAACAAAAAAACATGTTCCGCTGCAAGTGTCTTCTATCCTCATCTTCTAATAAATCACTAATCTGTTTTAGGTTAACTTTGCCTTCAAATACGAAGTATGTTTAATACAATAGAAAGTGCTATTGAAGATATTAAGAATGGTAAGATGTTGATTGTGGTTGATGATGAAGACCGGGAAAATGAAGGCGATTTTATTATAGCTGCAAGGCATGTAACCCCCGAAGTGATTAATTTCATGAGTAAATATGGGCGAGGGTTAATTTGCACAGCGCTTACTGATGAACGTTGCAAAGAGCTGAATCTGGAACCAATGGTGAGCTCAAACACCTCATTACACGAAACCGCTTTTACTATTTCAGTTGATTTATTAGGACAGGGGACTACTACCGGCATTTCGGCTCAAGACCGGGCAAAAACCATACAGGCACTTATTCATACTAACACAAAACCCGAGGATCTTGCCAGGCCGGGGCATATATTTCCTTTACGGGCAAAAAAAGGTGGAGTTTTAAGAAGAACCGGCCATACTGAAGCAACAATTGATCTTGCCCGTTTGGCAGGGTTAGAACCAGCTGGTGTTTTAGTTGAGATTATGAATGAAGATGGTACCATGGCCCGGTTACCACAATTAGAAATTATTGCAAAACAATTTGGAGTAAAAATTATTTCAATTAAGGATTTAATTGAATACAGGTTAAAGACTGATTCACTAATTGAAGAAATAGTAAGGGTTGATATGCCAACTCTTTTTGGGCATTTTAAATTAATTGCGTTTAAAGAAAAGGAAACAGGGCAGGAACACCTGGCATTAATAAAAGGAGAATGGGAGAAAGATGAGCCTGTTTTAGTAAGGGTACACTCATCATGTTTTACCGGTGATATTCTTGGCTCAATGCGTTGTGATTGTGGAGAACAACTTCATGGTGCCATGCAAATGGTTGAACAGGAAGGCAAGGGTGTTGTACTTTATATGAATCAGGAAGGAAGAGGTATTGGGCTCTTTAATAAATTAAGGGCCTATAAATTACAGGAAGAAGGATACGATACTGTTGAAGCCAATCTTCATCTTGGTTTGCCAATGGATGCAAGAGATTATGGTGTGGGGGCACAAATCTCAAGAACATTAAACGTAACAAAACTTAAACTCATAAGCAACAATCCTAAGAAGAGAGCCGGTTTACTTGGATATGGTTTGGAAATTGTTGAAACAGTTCCTATTCAGATTGTGCCAAATAAATTTAATCAAAAATATCTTGAGACAAAGAGAGATAAAATGGGGCATGAAATTTTAAAGTAACTTCTTAATTAAAATCTCTCACATAGGAGAAACTTATTCCGGTTCTGTTAGATGTTCTCCACTGCAGATCATAAATGCTGCGATAAAAACCAATTAATCTTAATTTCCCATCGGGAGTAATTAACCATTCCAGGGTAATATCGGGCGAAAGACCGTTATTATTTGTACTGGCAGTTCCCTGAGAAGAATTAACAAGAACCGAACCTCCGGCTTTTAAAATTAATTTACCGTTCAATAGTCGTTGAGTTACGCCAAAAGTACCTGTTCCCTGAAAGCCTGCATTTTGTGCCTGAGTTCCTGAAATTAAACCGGGAGTAAATGTGATATAAGGATCCAGTTTTAATTTACTGAATCCTGGTATTGAATTTAAAATCTGACCCAATCCACTTGATACCTGTTGTGCAATAAATTCTGAAAAAGTACCTGCAGCTGTATTAAATACATTGGTGCCAATACTTGTTCCCAGGTTAGATTGATTATTAGTAGATGAAAGAAACTGATTAAAAAACATCAGTGAAACAACCTGCCTGTTTAATTCATCTGTATTGCTGCGTAATTGATCAAGCCTGCTAATGGTAATAGGATTATTACGGCAAGGATGGTCTTGGGGTAATTCAATTTTAAAATTGATAACCGGGTTACTTAATGTATTGGAAAGATTTCCTATAATAATAATTTTATTCCGTTCAGTTGAATTACTACATCCTGCTGCCAATTCAGGAGGAAGACTGATATTTTGTACAATATAGCTGGCATCAATATTTATTCTTGCATCATACGGATCACCACTCCATTCAATTCTTCCTTTATTTATTTCAAATGGCTTTTTAATGAATGCCTGCCAGTTATAAGTATACTTTCCTTTGGTAATATTAAACCATCCATTCATGGAAGTTCTTTCGTTTGTACCAACTATTAAATTAATAAAGCCGTCACCTTGCCCTTGAATTACATCATTTGTAATTTCATCAAGTATGAGATTAATTTTAAGTAATGGGTTTGTATAAAGATCAAGGTCAACAAGCAGGTTCGATGATTCTTTTACAACCGATTCTATTTTCATCTCTTCACCATATTTTCTGAACACAATAAAATCTGCTGTACCGGTTACCCTTGTGTCTGATGTTGGTAATGAAATCATAGAACTGTCAGTAGGTGTGCCATTCAGTTTTAAAATGATATTATCAGACCGGCCTCTCACACTTCCATTTACTTTTCCGGTTGCATAGCCATAAAATAATTTATTATCGTTCTTGGTTGTATTTAAAATTAAGATTCCTTGTTTATCATCATTTGATTTAAAATTCATATCAAATGACATTTTTTTAAAGAACTGGTGGTATAGTACGCCTGAAAAAGTTGCATACCGGTTTGCAGTATCTCTTAAAGTAATTCTGCCAAAATCAATTGCACCTTGTTTAAATTCAATTTCGGTACCCTCATTAAACAGGTATTTACATTTTGTATAATCCAGAATAAAAGAAGCATTATTTACTTTTATTTTTCCAATTAAATCGGGCTTGTTGGCATTGCCTTTAACCTGGATAGTGCCATTTGCGATGCCCTTCATATCCTTCATAATGATGGCCAGGTATTTTTGAAGTAAACTTAACTGCATGCTTTTTACTTCATATACCTGATCAATTACCGGATTAGCGGGGTCTTTAATGTTGATGCGGCCACCTCCGGAGAATTCATTAAAAAGATTATCAGAAACAATATTTGTATTAATGTCACCTGTTTCAAGATTGTAGTTGCCAACAATTTTTATAAGACCAATTGAGTCGTTATTGAATCTGAATTTTTCAACAGAAAGATTTGTTTCCATTAACATTTTTCCAAAAGGGTTCATTATATCTATTCTTCCTGTTACCACACCTTCTAGTCTTGGGTCTTTTAAGATATAAGGCATATAATCATCAATTCTGAATTTCCGCATTTCAATTACCAGATCTTCATAATTTCCAATTTCAGATGGCTTTGAGTAAACAGATATTTCTTCCGTACCTGATGTGATTTTCAGATTCTCTGCAATTATTTTTTTCTTTCCTAAGAACAGCTCTCCATTTTCTGCAATGGACCATATTTTGTCATTAATTACAAACGTAGAGGGTTGAAATAAAATGCCAATCCCTTCCCTGGTAGCAAGAATCCTTGCACTGAGATCTGCATTTTTTAATGTTTGTGAAGCACTTGTTTTAATATTGATATATCCTGTATCTTTTGATGCAACAACTGTAAAATCAGTTTGAGGTAAACTGAGGCTGTCATTGAATTTTATTTCATCCAGTTTGCCGGTTAAAGTTAGTTTTTCGTTGCTGCCTATACCAATAATTCGGGCATTATTAAAAGTGATTTTATTGTATTGGAAATAGGGCACATCAGTTTCGAAATTAAATTGATTATCACTTGTACTTATTCTTCCTTTAATGGTACTGTTATCAAATCCGCTTACCGGTATTTTCCAGATATTAATAAACGGGGCTATGTTTTTTGTTTCAATACTAAAAGAAAAGTCCTGGTTTTTTATTCTGTTTTTTGGAGCAGCTATATAAGCCGGAAAATAATTATGTAAAAAGGAAAGGGTAGTGGAAGGTAAGTCAAGAATATTGAAATTACCTGTAACCGTAACATCTGCTTCATTGCTCTTAACTATTAATTCTTTTTTGCCATTTAATATAGTTGAGCTAAGAGAAAGGTAATTAAATGAAAGGGGGTCGCCATTACTTGTAAGTGTTGCATCTTTAATGATGGCAGTGCCCAAAAAGTCATCAATTGTTTTTCCTTTAAAATTAAGATCAATATATCCGTTTACAGAAAGATCATTTGCTGATAATTTTAATTCTTTGAAATTTAATTTATATACATTTCCTGTGAGTTTATAAACAGGAGTGTCTTTATTAAAATTCATTAACCCGTTTACATTAATATTGAGATTTGAATCATTTACTACCAATGAGCCATCAAAAATCCGTTTTTCATAAATGCCTTTTGCATCAATGTTTTTATAGTTGTAGTTATTAATTTCTAAAGAACTGATTTTTGTATCTATTTCAGCAAAAAGCGTTTTAAGTTTAAATCCTTTTCCTTTAATGGTACCATCCATTACAATTCTTCCAAAAACAGGATCATTTATAAATGTTCCTAAAGCAAATCCTGTTGTTTTAATTTTTCCTGAATAGACAGGATCGCTTCCTTCAGGTAATTTCAAATTTAAATCTGTTACCAATGTTCCAAGGTTTGTTTGAATAGTTCCATAGGTAACAAAATCTTTAATATATCCTGTATAAGTCCCTTTAAAATTCAGGTAATTAATACTCCTGAGATTGGGAGAACTGATTGTTTTTATATCAGGGAAAAGAATGGCAGCATCAGCATAACTTGTTACAAGACTATTGGCTTTAACGTCAAGGAAAGTTGATTCAATATCGGGTAAGCCATCTATTGTAAAATTTCCATCAAACAATGTTTTTTGCAAGGTGGTGATAACAACATCTTTTCCTTTCAAATGATCAACGGTTCCTTTTACTGAGCCTTTAACGGTAATAATGTTGTTCCAGTTTTTTAGTTGAGGTGCAAAGTAGGCAATGTCATCACTGTATAGTTCACTTTTTTTAAAATTCCCTTCCATTGTAACATGTGTAATAAACCTGCTCATGTCATGATTGAATTTGCTGAATCTCAAAACAAAGTAATCACCAAGCCTGCTTTTATTTGTTTGTATATCCAGGTTTTTAAACTCCATAAACTGTGGAGTAAAAACAAAATCAGCATCCAGATTTTTTACTTTAAACCCGCTTCGTTCCTCTGCGGCCAAATTAATTTTAGCTTTTAAAGAATCGCCTGCAAGATGCAGCTTGAATACCGTTCCGTTTATTTTTTTGAAGTTGATATGAGCACCGTCAAAATACGTATAAGGTTCTCTTTCTGTTTTTTGGTCGTTTTTAAATTCGCCGTTTTCAATTGTTGCATCAATAACAGAAACATCCCATCCGTCGAGGTTCCATTTTTCAACTTCATCAGGCAAGTGAATGTCTTCTTTGTTCGTTTTAATTTTTAGAGGAACTTTTCCTGTATAATCTGATATGGAGAAATAAGGTGATTTCAGATTAAGGGTTTTAACCTGGATGTTTTTTTTAAACAAATCAAACTGATCTATTTCAATAGTTAAAGAGCCAATGGATGCCAGCATATTCTGGCCACGCCATTCATCTTTTTGAAAAATCGTTAAGTCTTTAATGTCTGCCTTTTTAAAATTCAGTTTAATTCCTTTTTTAGTAGTATCAGAAGTTGGAGGGGGAGTAAAATAATCTACAATAAATTGATAATTCCAGATGCTATCAGTACGGTGTAAAAAAAGTTTTGTTTGATCTAATGAAACATAGTGTAAGACAATATCTTTTTTCAAAAAAAACCAATCTGTAATATTTACACCGGCTTTTCCAACATAGGCAAGTGTGTCTTTATTCCTATCCTTAATGGTTAAACCTTCAACAATCATTTTATTGAAAAGCAAGAAATCAATATGCTTTACACTTACATCTGTTTTTAACTCTTTTGAAAGTTTTTTTGTTACCTGTCTTGCCAAAAAATTCTGAAAAGGAGTAAATTGTACAAGGAACCAAATTGCTATTATTAAGAGCAAAAGGAATAAAAGGACCCGGGATAGTATTTTAATAAATTTTTTTGCCAAGTGAATTGTGTTGTAAAAATAGCTAATCGTACTATCATGGCAAATTCAATACCAATTTTATAATATTCTATACAGAATATAATAAAGGAGAATACTCTATTGAGTTAATATATACTTTGTAATCTGGGTTTAAAAAAGAAGGTTGTTATTTTTTTCCAAACCAATAAGCAATGCCAGCACTGATAGCTTGAAATTTTAATTTGGGAGCCTCGTCTGTATTAATCATATTACCTAACCCATAAGCATAGTCAACAACTAACCTGAAACCTTTTGTTGTTTCATAACCAAAACCGGTATGCCAACTGGCATCATACCTGCCATATTGTGAATAGCTATATTTTAATTTGCCACTAATGGGTGTGTTCCCATCGTCTTGTTTTGTTTGATTTCCTGATAATCCAAAGCCAAGAGAAGGGCCAAAATGAACAAATAGTGTATTTTCTTTTTGAGATGGCTTTTTAAAGTCAATTTGAATTAAAGGCATAATGCGGGCCTGTATCTCCGTTACTTTACTATAAGTATTCTTTACTAAAGTTTTAGCTTTCATACCCCTGTAATTCAAATCAAACTGAGGAGCAAAATGTAACCTGTTTTCAAATGGAATTTTAAACATCAGGCCAATATAGCCTCCGCTTTGAGGAGTGGTTTCAGATGCTGTAAAGTTTGAAAATACATAGTTGTAGCCACCTTTAATGCCAAAATAAATTTTGCCGAGATCCTGTGATTGAAGGTTGATGACAACTGCCAAACAAAAAAGAAAAGATAAAAAAGACTTATTCATTGATTCATTTTAAATTTAAAATCTGTTAATTAATTCTGCCACTTTTTCAAGATCGGTTTTTAAATGCAGTGCATTTACAACAATCCGGTTTACTGCATCATCTTCCGGTTGAGGATAGCCGAAAGAAGAAATCAAAATTTTATTTTGAAGCAGGTAACCAGCCAGGTTTTTCTTGTTTATAACAAATACCGGGGTACCTCCATTGTTTACAAATGTAAAGTTTGAAGTTAGCTTCTGCAAGTATATTATATTCTGCCTCAGTTTTGTTCGTTGTTCTTTACATATTTCATCTGCATGTAACCATGCATAGGCAAGCGAGGGCATCATGGGTGTACTTGTTGTATAATTCACATGTTTTTTCACTTCTTCAATCCAGTTTTGTGATCCACAGATAGCTCCTCCATTCATATGAAAAGCTTTTGATAGGGAGAAATTGAGCAGCAATTCAATATTGGAAGGAAGTTTTAACTGTGAAATAATACCTTCCCCTTTATCTCCCATCCAACCAATGCCATGTGAATCATCAATTATTAAAGTAATGTTGAAATCAGCAGCTGTTTGATTTAAAAAGGAAAAATCATTGATTTGTCCGGGTGTTGGATAAATGCTATCTGCAACTATTGCAAATCTGAATTCTTTATTTTCTTTTCGTTCTTTTAAAAAATGTTTCCAGTTTTTTGTTTGATCAATGGATTGTATTCCGTTGAATGCAGATGAAGCAGGGTGTGTGTGTAGTAAACTATATACATTCATTTTTGCGCTTACTACTTCTACTGCGGTACGGGCCGATAAAAATCCGGATGAAAAACTGGCCGATGCTTTTGTATGCGTAAATGCTGCCAGCTTTTCTTCAAATTCTTTATAAAGGTCTAAAGGCGTATTTGAAATTCTGGAAGAAGGATAAACCACGCCATATTTATCAATTCCTTCTTTAACAAGGTTTGTAAATCCTTTGTTTAAACCTAACCCAAGGTATGAGTAGCCGGAAAAAAATAAATATTCTTCTTCATTGATGGTGGTTGTTCGTCCGGGTATTTGTGAAAGCGTAATCATTCAGAAAGCTGTAAATTATTTATGATTTATACCACTGTTAAACTCATCCGATTTTCCTTTTGGAATCGATAAACTTTTCCATTGTTCTTTTTTAATCATTTTTCCAATATATACTATCTGCCCAACATGATAGGGGTAATGAGCCATTTGCCGGTTTAAAGCATCAATTACATGTAATTGTTCACTTCTTATTGTAATTGTTTTAAGTAAATCATTTTCGTTTAAACTTGTTACTGCATCTAAAAAACAATCCCAACCTTTATTCCATATTTGTAATAATTCAACTTTGGGTAAATGTTTTTCTTCAAATTCAGTATCTCGATTTCTCCATTCTTTTTCACCATCTTCAGTAAGAAAATTGGTAAACCTGCTTTTCATATTGCCGGCAACATGTTGTATAATAATAGCTATGCTATTGCTTTCTTCATCAGGCTGAAAATGAAAATCCGTTTCATTCAGTTCCTCAAATGTTTTATCGCCAAGCTCTTT
>DAIOWB010000025.1:0-9303 GCA_036758725.1 Lacibacter sp. | reverse complement strand
AATATCCTTCTGCATGGTCATCGCCTCTTTTATCAGCAACAGCTTCTATTTTTCCATTACTTATTTTAATGGCTTCAAATCTTCCTATGTATCCTCTTTCAACTACCTCATATCCCATTTCTTTTAACTTGGTTCTTACATCCATTGGAAAATCTTTTTCAACATAAACAACATCGGGCATCCATTGATGATGGAATTTTGGTTTCCACACTGCATCTTCAGTACTCATATTAAATTCAAGTATATTTAACAACACCTGGTATACCTGTGTAGGAATAGTAGTACCACCCGGTGTGCCAATCACCAAAAAAGGTTTCCCATTTTTTAATACAATAGTCGGAGTCATTGAACTGAGCATGCGTTTGTTTGGAGCAATGGCATTGGCTTCGGTGCCCAAAGCGCCATACATATTTGGTACACCGGGTTTAATACTAAAATCATCCATTTCATTGTTTAATAAAAAACCAGCACCACCAACAATTGTTCTGCTTCCGTATCCTCCGTTTAAAGTTGTTGTAACTGCAATTGCATTTCCATATTTATCATATACACTTATATGTGTTGTTTCTTCACTTTCAGGATTTATGTTGCCATGGTTTGTAACTTTGCTGTTTCCTGCTTTGTTCATATCATAATCGGCCATGCGTTGTTGCAGATATTCTGCAGATGTAAGTTTCTTCACCGGCACTTTTACAAAATCTCTGTCGCCCATAAATTCTGCACGGTCGGCAAATGCTCTTCGTTCAATTTCTACCATCATTTGTACAGACTGCCAGGAATGAAATCCATATTGAGCTACATTTCTGTTCTCAATCATCCCCATCATTTGCTGTATTAAAATTCCACCGCTGCTTACTAATGGCATTCCAAGTATTGTATAACCTTTGTAGTTTGATTGCATCGCTTCACGAACCGCCGTTTTGTAATTTTTTAAATCGGCCAGGGTAATTAATCCATTTGCCCTTTTCATTTCATCCACAATCAACTTTGCCGTTACTCCTTCATAAAAACCTTTTTGGCCAAAGTCACGAATGCGTTTGAGTGTGTTTGCAAGATCTTTTTGTATGAGTGTATCACCAGCTTTCCATCCTCCATATTTAATAAATGCGTTTGGTTTAGTACTATATTGAACAAAAGTTCCCATTGAATAATTTAAACCCTTTGCTTCGGCTTCTGTAATTACAAATCCTTTTTCTGCAAGATCAATAGCAGGTTGAATTAAAGTTTTAAATGGAAGCTTTGCATGTTTATGTGTGCTGAATAATCCTGAAACTGTTCCAGGTACACCTGATGCCAGATGCCCAAACTGACTAAGATTTGTTTGTGCATTTCCAGAAGCATCTAGATACATATCCCTGCTTGCAGCCGAAGGTGCTTTTTCTCTGTAGTCGAGTGCGATGGTTTTTCCTATTTCAGTGTAAGCAAGTAAAAAACCTCCGCCACCAATATTGCCGGCACCGGGATAAACAACAGCCAGTGCCAGTTGTGTTGCAATAACCGCATCAAAAGCATTTCCACCTTTTTGCATCATCATTACACCCACTTTGCTTGCAAGCGGATGTGCACATACTACAGCTGCATTAGTGCTCTCCGTCTTTTTTTGAATGTTATATTGATAGTGATTTAACTGAGCATAAATTTGAACAGAAAGCAGCAGTTGAAGAAAAAGCAACCGATATCTCATGTGAAGTATTTTTTCCGAAATTAATTTTTTAAACTGAAATAGTACCGAAGGATATTTAATTATAATAAAATGTATGACAGGCGGCAGATTAATATTAGTTTAGTTTTTTTATTTTCGACCCACAAACCAATATATGAACAGAATTCCTGCATTTTTTATTGCTATTTGCTGTACACTCAGTTTAATGGCACAAGTACAAAGCCCCGAACAGTTCCTGGGATATAAAATTGGCTCCCGTTATACGCCCCATTGGAAAGTAGTAAGTTATTTTCAGCATGTAGCTGCAAATGCATCAAAAAATGTAAAACTTCAGCCGTATGGATTAACCAATGAAGGACGCCCTTTAATGGTTGCTTTTGTTTCTACAGAAGATAATATGAATAACCTTGAAAATATTCGTGTTAATAATTTAAGGTTAGCTAATTTATCAAAAGATAAAATGGCGGCAAATGATAATGCTCTGGCTATTGTTTGGTTAAGTTATAATGTTCATGGAAATGAAACTTCATCCAGCGAAGCATCCATGCTAACCATTTTTGCATTAGTTGATCCGTCCAATACAAAAACAAAAGAATGGTTAAAAAATACCATTGTAGTGATTGATCCTTGCATTAACCCGGATGGGCGTGACCGTTATGTGAATTGGTTTAATTCCATTGTAGGTTCAACAGTCAATCCACGGATGGATACAAGAGAGCACCGTGACCCCTGGCCCGGTGGCAGAACCAATCATTATAATTTTGATTTAAACCGTGACTGGGCCTGGCAAACTCAGGTTGAAAGCCAGCAACGATTGAAATTATATAATCAATGGATGCCACAGATTCATGTTGATTATCATGAACAGGGAATAAATGAACCTTATTATTTTGCACCAGCTGCTGAGCCTTTTCATGAAGTGATTACACAATGGCAAAGAGATTTTCAAACTACAATTGGGAAAAATCATGCAAAATATTTTGATGCAAACGGATGGTTATACTTTACCAAACTCCGTTTTGATTTATTCTATCCATCTTATGGCGATACTTATCCAACTTATAACGGTGCCATTGGTATGACTTATGAGCAGGGTGGCGGTCCGGCAGGTGGCGCCGCAGCTATAACAGAAGAAGGTGATACATTAACATTGTATGACAGAGCTATTCATCATTTCACAACCGGAATGAGTACTATAGAAATTGCATCTGCAAATACAACAAAACTCATCAGTGAATTCAGAAAATTTTTCAATAAAGCTGTTACTACTGGTTTTGGTGATTACAAAACCTATGTCATTAAAAATAATCCTGCCGATGCACAGCGTATCAATTCATTAATTCAATTACTCGATAAAAACGGTATTGAATATGGAACTGGCACGGGCAATGGTAAAGGATACAATTATATTACAGGTAAAGACGAAAATTTTAGTATTACAAACGGAGATATTGTAATCAGTACTTTTCAGCCACGCTCTGCTATGGCACAAGTGTTATTTGAACCACGTTCTAAACTCAGCGATTCGGCAACTTATGATATTACTGCATGGAGTTTACCTTATGCCTATGGCTTAACAGCGTTTGCAACTAAAGAAAAAATAGCTACAAGTGCTGTTTATCAAAAACCTTTACAAGTATCAAATACTGCTGATGAAGCTTATGCCTACGTAATTAAATGGGAAGGAGTGCAAAGTGCAAAAGCGGCAGGCTATTTATTACAAAAAGGAATTACACTCCGATACAGTGAAACCGAATTTGATGTAAACGGGCAAAATTTTGGCAAAGGTGCAATTATAGTAATGAAAACAAGTAATAAAAATGCAGGAAGTAATTTATGGAAATATGTAGCTGATGCCTGTAATGCTGCCAAAATAAAAGCCTATCCTGTAACAACCGGTTTTGTTGATAACGGAGGAGATTTTGGAAGTGATATTATACATCCGTTTAAATTTAAAAGGGTGGTGTTACTTACAGGTGAAGGTGTTGGTGGAAATGCTGCGGGTGAAATATGGCAATTCTTTGATCAGCAATTAAATTATCCTGTTTCTTTAGTAAACCTGAATGATCTATCCCGTTTAAACTGGAACGAAACGGACGTAATTATTATGCCTGATGGAAACTATCGTTTTCTCAATGATAAAACAGCTGCAGATCAATTGAAAGACTGGATTAGTAAAGGTGGGAAAGTGATTGCACTTGAATCGGCCGTTACTTCATTTTCAAAAACTGATTGGGGATTAAAAAGTAAAAAAGCAGATGACGGAACCAGTAAAGATCCTTACGATCCCTTAAAATCATATGAAAACCGTGAAAGGGATTTTATTAAAAACATGACACCCGGTTCGGTATATAAAGTTGAACTGGACAATAGTCATCCATTAGCATTTGGTTACCCGAATTATTATTATACTTTGAAAATGGATGATAACATTTATGAATTCTTTACTCCTGGTAATGGCTGGAATGTGGGTGTAATTAAAAAAGAAGGTCAACTGGCGGGTTTTGTTGGATCAAAATTAAAAGACCGTTTAAAAGATGGGATGTTATTTGGTGTGCAGGATATTGGCCGTGGCTCCATTATTTATTTAACTGATGATTTATTATTCCGCAGTTTCTGGGAAAATGGAAAGCTGATGCTTTGTAATGCAGTGTTCTTTTAACAGGTTGATCTAAAATAAAACTTTGCCAAAGTTGATGCTGATTGATAATACTCAATCAGTCTTTTACAACTTTGGCAAGTTTTTTATTCAATAATCTTTTCCAGATAATACAAATTCCCATTCTTATCAATTCCCTGTATTACTACTTTAAATTTCTTTGCATAATCGTTATTGTAAAACTGAATGGTTGCTTTACCATTTTCAAAGTTTACATGTGGTTGCCAGAGCAGGGTAGTGCGGCGGTCTTCCGTTTTTTGAAGTTCTGGGTTGGTATAATCAGGATTATAAAAACGAAGTGGAATTGAATAGCCGGTTAAATAGGTTGCATCAAAACCAAATCGTCCACGATACCCTTTTGAACGTGTATAAATTAATACACTCGGGCCCGGACCCATTTGCCCTAAATGTAAATTCGTATTTCTGTTTACTTTAATTAATGCTATATCATTGGGGTTAATAAAATTAAGTTCATCGGCGGCAATGGGTCTTTCATCTAAATAATAACTCACCATATCACCACCGGCTAAACCTGATGCTGGTGAACCATCTAAACCACTTATTCTATCATATCCCTGGTTAAATTTAAATCCAAAAAACTCCTGTGAAAATAATTGCGAAAAACTGATGTAACTGAAATTTTGATCAGGCTCTTTGGTAAATTCTGAATACCGGAATGTTTCAGAAGTGATGGCTGTGTTTAAAGAATCTAATCTTACTTCCTGTTTGGTTTTGCCTTTTACAATAATTTCCGTTAACTCCTTTCCAATTCCGGACACACTATAATTTTTTATAAATTCATTGTTCAATTTTTGAGGTGTTGATTGTTGTTTATATATGGGATTATATGAAGACTTTGTAATTCTGTCTGATAAAGTATCTAAGTAACCGGGTTGTAAATCAAAACCAACTTTTCGTTTCTTTTTTTCTTTTGTTGTTGCCTGTACATAAACAGAAGCACTTTTATAAAAGTTGAGATCATTAACTGCAAAGGCTCCTTTAGCATCTGTTTTAGCAGTTGAAAAAGTGGTGCTTGAATCGGCCCCCTTTGTTATGATATCAATTTTGCTTGAATCAAACTGCATTGCTTCTTTATCTTTTTTAATAAAGCCTCTTACCGAAATGCCCGTTTCAAAAAAATAGTTGAGTGTTGGTTGCTTTCCACTTGCAATTTGTTGCCATGAAAAACGTGTTGGTTTAATGGTTAAGAATAACGCATCGAGATAAGATGAAAAATTCTCTGCTGTTACTCCTTGAAAACTGTTTACAAATACAGGTAATCCGAAATTATTTGAATGTACATATTGATAGGCTTTGATATCAGGAGCACTTACAAAATCATATGCAGGCAAATCTGCAGGAATAACAGCTACAGAAACATCGGGGGCATCTGCACCGTTGAACGAAAGTGTATAAGTATTTTTTCCTTTCGGTTCAAATGTAATTGTATCGGTTGTAAGATTGATCCCGGCTGTTCTTGGCTGCTGAACCCATATCCATCGTTCAGCTAATGGTTGAAGCTGAGCATTAAAAACAGTTACCTGTAATAATCCTTCAACTAAATTTTTCTTATTTAGCACCGTTGCATTCTCTGCATCATCCAGGTTAAACTTTTGAACAAAAACTGTTTTGCCATTTTGTTGGGCAAGAATATAAACAGATTTATTTTGTTCAATAAACGTTTCGCTTGCATTGGCTTGTATAAATATTTTTGAAGAGGAAAGATTGGATACATTTAGTGTAAGTCCGTTATTAACAGGCTCAGGCAAGGAATAATTTTTTTGATTATTGAGATTTAAAGTTGCCTGCATCTGATATTTTTTTCCGACAGTTGGAGTAAATTCCACCATTCCAACACCGTTTTCAAATACCAGCGGCGCTGCAACTAATTGTTTATTTTCATCTACCAATTGCAGTTTTACATTTGTAACAGGAAGTTTATTTAAATCAGTTAATCGAAAAGCCATTCTGTTAATCACACCATTAACCAGTTGTCCGCTCTCCGGATAAAAATCTATTTGAATGTTGTTAGGAGTAATTTCAAATGTTTTTGCCTGGTCTTTTTTACCTAATACAAAAATTGTTTGCTCTCCAATTAATGCAGGTTCATTCAACATCCAGAGTGAATAGGAGCGTATGCGGTAAATTCCGGTTTGTAATGTATCAGGAATAAAAACACTTCCTTCAGCAAAACTGTTAGTTGCTTTCCACATTGCTTTTGCAATGAGTTTCCCGTTTAATTCACCAAAGTCTGTATATACAACATGGCTTAGTGTAGATGGGATGTTATTTAGGGTAAGATAGGTTTTGAAATAAACTGTTTCCCCTGGTTGATAAAAATGTTTATCAGTATGTAAATAACATTTTTCAGAAGGATTCAATTCATAAAAATTTCTGAGATTGGTTATTAAGCGTGCCAGTAATGTATCTGTTTGCTGACTATAGATGGATGAAGATGAAAATAAAAGAAAAGATAGCAACAGAAATAGTGATTTCACAAAAGGTATTTTTAGAAATGTAAGGTAAATAAAAAACCTCCTGCATAAAAGATAGCAGGAGGTTTTTTTAGCATTTTGGAATAGTATTTATATTATCTGTTTCTGTATGAAGACAAACCAGGTGCTCTTGTTCCGGTTGCACCAACAAATCCCCTGGCAAAAAGTGTTACAGACATTTGGTTGTTTAATTGTACAGCCAGGCTTCCAATAACTGTTGTTGTACCTGCCCATCTGATTTGGTAAGTATCAGTATAAGTTGTGGCTATTGAGTTACGGGGCAATTCAATAAAAGAAGTTGCCTGTTTGAATCTTATACCACTAAAGATAACTGCATTTGATAACGTAGAAAACACATCAATAGCAGGTGTAGCTGTTGGTGGATTAGGAATCAGATTGACAAAACGTACTCTGTACAAATTCGGACCACCAGGTAATCTAATATCATCTTCTGTGATTAACATCGTATTGGGCCTGTTGATGGAATCGCAAAAGAATAAGGAGTAGTATTTATTAGCAAACGGTCTGTTAATTGTAAAAAGCAATGAATCTCTTACTGCAGCAGGCGGAGTGCCTAAAGATAAACGCACATTCATGTTATATCCTGCAATGTTTCTTCTTAGTGCAGCATAATCTGTAGATGCAGGAAATGCTGACCCTAAGGTTATTGGAATAGCAGAAAATTGCTCACCATTATTTGAAAGCTGAACAGAAGCACTTGTTTGACCGGAAAATACCGGTGTTGCATACGGGTATGCATTAATAAACTTAATAAATGCATAAGTGCTGGAATCTGCTTCAAGATAGCTCAGGTTAAAATCTGCTTTCTTGTCGCATGATAACAAAAAGAAGATTGATGAGATTGTTATAATTATTTTTTTCATACTGATTTATTTATATAGATCATTTTGTTAAGGTTTAGAGAACCAGGTTTCTTTTGTATGCCAGTCTATTGCATCTGCACCCAAACGTTTTAATTCTTCAATGTTCCAAACATATTCAGAATTATAACGGTAACGAACACGATAAACCAATTTACCATTATTATCGGGCCATAAACCATTTGTTCCGGTAAGAGGGGGAGGAGCAAAATCTCTGTATACCTGAAATCCATCTTTTACATCTGTATAATGATATCTTCTCATATCAACCCATGTTTCAATTGCTCCAAATCCATACAAAGCAATATATTTCTGCAACATAATATGTGAAAGAGTAAGATTTGCAGTTGATGGTACAACTGCCGTATTTGCAAGAAAGGCATCTCTAACTGAAGCTGTAAGTAAATTGGCAGCTGGTACATTAGTTGAATAATCATTTTGCAGCATGTCAAAATTTAATTCAATGCCTTTACTGTAAGCTGCTAATGCGGTTGCTTTATCACCTTTTCGGTAAGCAGCTTCTGCTTTCATGAAAAGCACTTCACTGGCTGTAAGAACCGGCATTGGACTTGCATTACGAAAAATATATCTTGCTCTTGAATCACTGAGAGGTGGTACCAATGAATCCCATCTTGAACCCCAAAAGTTTTCAGGACGATCATTTGAGTTAACAATAGCTGTAATACCGGCATTCAATGGAATTCCATTAAACTGACCGCTGATGGATGGACGAATAAGATACCATTTACGAGGATCATCAACACCAGGAAAAGCAGCATTTGTACCTTTTAATAAGTTCGTTATATACTCACTTTGTCTGATAGCATAACCGCTTCCAAGATTATTACGAACAGGTCCGTAAAAATTTGAGTTCGCAGAAAAACCAGGTGTTGCAGTAAATTTTACAATTGCATTATCTGCATTTGTTGTAATAGCCTTATCACAATAAAAAATTACCGAATCGGGTTTATAAATTGATTTATTACTTAAGTGATTATAAGAACGTGCAAGTATACTGTAAACAAATTTTTTCCATTTATTTACATCGCCATTATATAAAAATGCATCACCTATAGCAAGATTTGCGGGGCTCACACCATCACCTGTTTTGTTCAGGTTTTCAAGAGATTTAAAAGCCAATTCACGAACATAAGCATATACATCCTCTTCTTTATCAAACTTAAAAGTTAAAAGGTTAGTATTAAAAGCTTCTTTTAAAATAACCTCGCCATGGTAATCGGAAAGTTGTAACCAGCTCCAGGCAAAAATGGCTTGTGCCACACCTACATAATCCCATTTCTTTTCTTCAGTTCCCCATTCAATAATCTTCATAGCATTTTGTCCAACATCATAATAATGCATGCGCCATATAGAACCTGCATTGTCACTACCATCAACTGTACCACCCATACGTTCATAAGTTGTACTGGAATTACGTGTAGCACTTACTGTATAACTGGTAAAATATTGCACATACATGCTGGTGAAACGGGCATCATTCATAGGGCCATGGCCTCCATAGTTTGCTGCCATGGCAGAAACAATTTGTGGTAACAGTGTTTCAACAGGAACTTTAACCGGTGAGTTTGGATTTAAATAAGCATC
>DAIOWB010000024.1:0-19251 GCA_036758725.1 Lacibacter sp. | reverse complement strand
AATAAACTTCCTTTTGTAGAATTATAAAGCCATGTAAGTACAATAGCACCCATTAGCATACTCATAAAAAAACCGGTAATGCCAGCAACATCCATCTGGCTGTATAATGGCCGGTAAAGAAATGCCGGAATATGCCAGCATGCCCAGCCAACAGTTAAAATTAAAGTGGAAGCTAATGCAGAAAATCTTTTTTGTAAGGCTGGTAAAGCATAACCCCGCCAACCTGTTTCTTCACCAATTCCAAATGTGAGAAAATTAAAAAGAAAATAACTGAACGGGCCAAACTCCGGGAATTCGTCATTGGTTGAAAAGCCTTTCATACTGAATTCCTGATGATTGATGAGTTTGTCAAAATTTCCTGCAACTATTACTAACAAAACAGGGATCACTAAAACAATTACATACAAAATCCAATTCACTTTCCACTGTACAATTCGTTTCAATAAATCTTTTACACTGTTCCACCCATCCGAACTGAATTTTACAATCAATGCAGCAATCATGGGTCCAAATGAACCAAGATAATGATGGTACTTTGGTAAAACAGGTAACACATTAATACCAAACTTTGGTAAAATAAGTGGTAACCAAATAATCCATGAAATAAGATAAGCTAAAACAAAATATAAGAATAGCTTTTTCATTTCTTTCTTTTCTCAAAATTATATCAGCATGGCTCCGTAAAAAATGATAATGATCAGTAACTCATTTCTAACACTTCAAATATTTGATCAGGCTGAGTCACGAAATATGATCTTAATTAACTCCCGGGTTTATACAAAAGTTTCATAGCTAAATTTTCTGCTAGCTGATTAATAACAAATGCAATTGCCAGGCAGAGAATACTGAGCAGAATAACTTTCCACCTGTTCCAGGTATTGAAAAAGTTGACAAATGTGATAGCGAAATAGATGGAATAAACTACAAATTCAATATACATCACCTCTATGGAAGGCCATTTCAACAATAAAAGAAATAAAAAAGGAGACAGCAGAAAAATGACTGACAATGTATAGAACAATAAAACAATGATTTCAGTATAATTATAACCCGACTTATAAAAAAGTAAGTAAGTAAAAAAAGCATAAAGAGGTACAAGCAGAATGTAAAGAAGAACCATATACTCTTTAAAGAAATTAACCTCAACAGGATCTGTAGAATGAAAAGTAGTCATTAGATAATGTAAAATCCAGTACCGGAGTAATGCAGCAATGGTTCCGCAAATAAAAAACATGGAAAAAGGTTTTTGGTGTTTATGCCTTACTCCTGTTAAATACTCCCTTTGTATATGCCCCGGTTTTATTATCAGTTGTTTTAATGTATAAAAGAATCCGCTTTCCAGGTGAGTAAAAAAGTGAAAGATGTCTTGTAATAGCCCGGATAATGAAATTCTTTTTATTTGATATAACTGGCCACACTCACTGCAATATTTTCCTTTTCCTGAAAATCCACACGACTTACATATTTGTCTACTTTTAGAAGGATTCATTTATTAATTTAATTCTTTATTGAATTTTTATTTACTACAAACAAACCAATGTTTACATTTTTCCCGCAATACAAAGCCACATAAAAAATCTCCGGCTTGTGAATAGATAGTAGTTACTCCTTTTGATGGTACATGTTATGGAAATAGTTTATCATTTGTTTTAAAGTAATCCATTGTTGCAAGTATCCATCTCTGATAATCAATTTAAGCAGATAGTCTTAAGTCTGTAATTCGTACCACAGAAAAACCATTTTCAATCACTCTGAAAGACATCATATTGTTATAATTCCATTGGACATATAAAATTGCTGAGATTATTGAAAAAAAAATATGATTCCTGTCAGTCTGCTAGTTTGATTAAAAGAATTGAGGAAACGAAATATTGATTTTAATTCCTGTGTTGATTCAAAACAGAAAAGAACGAGCCTCATTTAATGCAAGCAGGGTTTTCGAATTAGAAAAGAAAACAGTTCTAAAGTATTTGTTTAAAGGAAGTTAATTGAACCATCTCAAAACTGAATGGCTGCCAGGATAGTTGCTGTACGTATTAAGTAAGTTTGAATTGAATTTTTCTTTAATACAGTTTATTCTTTACTGGCCAGTTCAACAATATCTTTTACCTCAAGTACCTGTCTTGGGTATCCGATAGTAACCACATTAATCATTGCCAAACCCAACTCTTTTAAACTGGAAATATATTTAGGAGCAATTGATCTTATTATAGGTAACAGCCATTTTACATATTTATAATAGGGTAGTGTGTTCTTTAAACCTTTTGTTGGTTCAATAATACCGGGACGAAAATTATAAACCTGGTAAAACGGAAGTCTTAATAAATCATTTTCTGTTTTGCCTTTTACTCTTGCCCACATCAATCTTCCTTTTTCAGTGCTATCAGTTCCTGCTCCTGAAATATAACAGAATGTCATATCAGTATTTAACCGGCAAAGTGTTTCTGCCACATGCATAGTTAAATCATAGGTAAGATGTGTATATTCAATTTCTTTTATGCCAACAGATGAAACGCCCAGGCAAAAAAAGCAGGCATTGTAACCGGTTAATTCATTTTCTATTGGAGATAGATTATGAAAATCTACATGAATTATTTCTTTTAGTTTGGGATGTTTAACACCACATGTTCTTCTGCCAATTACCAGAACCGCTTCTACGTCTTTATGTTGCAGGCATTCATGTAATACACCTTCACCCACCATTCCTGTTGCCCCGGTTATAATTGCTCTTATTTTTGCACTTACTTGTTTATTCATCTAATCAAAATTAATTCAATTTTGCTGCTGCATTTTTTTTATTAATGTAAAAAACCCCTGAAAATCATTTTCAGGGGTTATAGAAACGTTTAAGCGTTTTATTTATTTATTGTTGCATCATATCATCTGATTCTACTCTGCTGTTTTTGCGTTTAAACAACGAAGCATCAAACTTGCCAAAACGGTAACTGAAGTTTACCCTAACAAAAGCAGGATCTCTTCTCCTCCAGCTGTCCTGGTAAAAATAAACAGACTCTGATATCACTTTGTTTTGACGGGTACTGAAGACATCACTCCAATTGGCAGAGATAGTTGCTGTATTTGTTTTTATTTTAAATTCTTTGCGTATTCCAAAATCTACATAATAATTTTCAGCAATATAACCTTGTGTGGTTGAAATTTGACCGCCACCCATACCACCGCCGCCAAATCCACCCATACCACCACGACCGCCTCCGCCGCTGTTACGTCCGCCAGATGCCGGTAAAATTGATTTTGAATTATAATCACCGCTCAACTGCATAGTCCAGCCTTTACCCAAACGAAAAGTATTATTCATCTTTATAAAATAACTGGTGCGTTCATTTGCAAGATCTGGCAATAGAATGCTGCCTTCAATTTTAGAATAATACAAATTGGCATTATAATTTATTTCCCACCACTTTGTAATGGTATTACGGAATACCAACTCAAGACCTACAGCATAACTTCTTGTAGCGTTAATATAAGTACTAACCAATGCAGAATCTCCACTATCACCTAATTTATCAAAACTCTGGTAACGTGAAATCAGGTTATTTGTTTGTTTACCAAAAACAGTGGCTAAAAATAAATTGTTTTTTTCCCCGTATGTTTTTTGATACGTTAATTCGAGTGAATTAGTAAACTCTGGTTTTAAATCGGGGTTACCTGTTTGGAAATTAAAGATATCACTATAATCGGTATTTGGTAATAACTGAAAAAAGTTTGGACGGTTAATTCGCCTGCTATAATTTAACTGCAAATCCTGTTTGCCTTTGAATGTTTTTGAAAGAAATGCACTAGGGAAAAAAGCTAAAGGAAACTGATTGTTATAAGTAATGGGTTTGCCTACCTGTTCACCATCATATTTAGAACTCTCAACTCTTAAACCAAGTTGGTAATTCAAATTTGCTTTTTTAATTTTTTGTGAATAACTGGCATAGGCAGCACTTACAAAATCAACATATTTAAATTCATTACTTAGAGCTGCATTGTAAACACCGTTCAGGGAGTTTTTCTGAAAGCTTTGAAACCATCTTACCTGTGAACGTAAACCAGCTTCCAGTTTTATATTTTCGGTAATAGGATTACTGTAATCTGTTTGTGAAACAAGATATTTACTTCTGCCACCTCCATCAACACCCTGGTTAAATTTTGGAGAGATAGGATTCATGGCTTCATCAAAGCGTGTAAAAAAAATATTCTGATCATTTACATTTTGGCTGCTGTTATAGTTTATATCAGCAGTCCATTCTTTGCCGGCTTTTGGAAAATTATGTTTGTAACTGATCTGCCCACCGTTGTTACGCATTTCAAACATGCTGTTTGTATAACGGTCTTCATTAATCCGTTTATATGTTGGCTCCAGTGTATCATAGCGAATGGTATTTTCATCTAATCCTTTAAAATTACCCCGCATGAGCGAACCTGAAATGGTAATTGTATTTCTGTTATCAATCAGGAAATCAAACCCTGCTCTTCCAAAAGCAAATGTACCTGTACTGGTATTTCTGTTGCGTGTAAATAATGTATTATCATAGGTATCTAATAAGTTAGTTCGGTTGGTTTCTCCAAATGAGATAGACTTACGTTGATTAACTCCAATGTTGGCAAAGAAGTTGATTTTTCCCTGGCGGATATTAAAATCTCCACCACCATTAAATTTTCCACGCATATCTACACCCACTCGAACACCACCACTGTAACCTACACGACGGTTCTTTTTTAATACAATATTGACGATGGCAGATTGTCCGCCACTTGCATCAAACTTTGCTGAGGGGTTGGTAATGAGTTCCACACTTGATATAGCATCTGCAGGAATCTGATCAAGAGTTAATGTAGTTGGTCTGCCATCAACAAAAATTTGCGGGGCACTGTTTCTTAACGTTACGTTTCCATCAATATCAACTGTAACTGTTGGTACATTACGCATAATATCAACACCTGTACCTCCCTGCGAAACAATGTTCTTATCTACATTAAATATTTTACGATCAATGCCTAATTGCAAAGTTGGTTTATCGCCAACTACCACCACTTCACTTAACTGTTTTGCATCTTCGGCCAGTTTAATATTGCCAAGATCTTTATCAATGTTATTGAGCATTTGAGACATATCACCTCCTGAGCTCATTGTAAAAGCAACTTTCTGTTCAATAGTTTTATAACCAATAGCTGTAATTTTCAATTTATAACCCACGCCAATATTCAGGTTTTCTAAATTAAAATCACCGTTAGCTTCTGTCAATTGACCGTTTACAATTACATCTTTTCTTGTTTTTGTTACTGTGTCTAACTTATTTTGAATAAGTTGAACACTGGCAGCCTCAAGCGGCTTTCCTGTTTTTGCGTCAATAACTTTTCCATAAATACGTCCCATATTCATATTACCACCTGTTCTGCCCCCGGTTGTTGGCATTTGTGCTTGTAATGAAAAAGTGAGTAAAGAAAATAGTAGAATAAATAAATTTCTCATTTGATTAAATTATATCTGTTTTTTACAGGTTAACATTTGCAGCTAACTACTTAACTGTTAAATGATTTGCGAAATTGCGTTTTACTGTTGATATAAGTTTTCTGAACTATATGAACGGTAAGAACAACTTATTTGTCGGGAAAAGGTTTGTGGAATGTTTTCTTTTGTGATGAAAGGAAATTATTGAGTAAGAAGGGTGATGAGGATCTGTAACAGTCCGATAAGAAAACCAAGTACACCTCCAATAATTTCAATAAACCTGAATTCTTTGGCCATTACCTGGAAAAGAATTTCCTCCAGTTTGTCGCCAGAAAAAGCTTTTACTTTCTCGGTTACAATCTGTTCAAGATCGAGTTGATCTTTTATGGTTACCGTATACTGTTTCATGATTTTAGGAAAAAGAATTTCCAGTTCTTCTAAGAAAACGCCCTTAAACTTATCAATGGTTTTATCGCCAATAAACATACTGATCACAGGCATGCTGTCACTTAATTTTACCCGTAGAAAATGATCAATATGCGATTCAAGCTGTGGTAATATTTTTTTTAGATTTTCGGGATTGGTTATTTTATCTTCTATATCGGCAAAAGATAAAAGTTCATCACTAACCAACTTTCCCAGTTTTTGAGCAAATTGCTCTTGTCTTTTTGGGAAAATCCCTTGTACTTGAATGCCTAAAATATTTATAGGGTTACGGGGGTGAAATAACATTTTTACCGCTACCCAATTTGTAAACCAACCAATAAATGCAGAAATAACAGGAATAAGTAATAACCAATAGTTCATAATTATAAAAATAGTCCCCAAAGAACGTTTATTTTTTATTGTGATGATGTGATTTGCTTGTAAAACTGAATTGCATTACTTTTGCTGTCCGATTTATGGAGGCTGTAGCTCAGTTGGTTAGAGCATCAGATTGTGGTTCTGAGGGTCGAGGGTTCGAGACCCTTCAGCCTCCCACCAAAAAGAAACCCTGCATTTTGCAGGGTTTTTTGCTGTTATGCGGTCGGTTTATCAAAAATACGCCCGGGTGTAAACCCATATTCTTTCTTAAATGCCTTAGTAAAATTTGAAACATCGTTAAAACCAATACTGTAAGCTGCTTCTTTTGCTGTAATTCCATGTTCAATAAGAAGCTTTGCTTTTTCTAGTCTTTGTTTATTATAAAATTCATATAACCTGTAACCATATACTTGCTTAAACCTAACTTTTAATTTTGTGCCACTCATGTGTGCAATCTTTGCCAGGTTTAAAATAGTAGGAAACTTATCAATTTCTTCATCTTTCAAAATAGTTTCCACTCTCTGCAACGAAACAATATCATCTTGAGGAATTACTTGTTTTTTAGTTAATTCAGATTGTAATTTGAGGTACATATTAAATAGTTGATCTAAAAGGTTAAGAACTTTATTTTTTAGTTGAAGTTTATCCTGATCAGTTATTACAGCAGTTTGAAAAATACAGTTCAATCGGTTTTGTATTTCACTATCAATCAGAAATTGATTTACCTGTTGTAATTTTTGATTACAGAGAAATTGCAGTTGAGCTTTAGCATCAGTATTCAGATTTTCTTCTAACCATTGGGGGGCCAGGTAAATACCCAGTCTTTTTATTTTTGTACCGGCAGAATAGGTAACCTGAATGTCTGTAGTACTTGAAGAGATGAAAATATTTTTACGGTCTTTAATAAATGTATCTGTTATTTCTTCCCTTTTACTGCAAATCCTGATGTGATCATTAAATTGAACCTGGTTAAAAAAAATGACTAACCCGTTTTGATTATTATTAACCCTGTCAAAAACGAAAGTCTCATTAAGTTCTGCATCCATTAAAACAAAAGAAAAAGATTTATCAATACTGTCTGCAAGGCAATAACCATTGCCAGCTTGCCTGGGAAATTCAAATTGATTTTTAGTTACAGAAACACCCAGGGCCATTCCAAATTCCTGGAGCCAGGTTTTAAAATTTTTCTGTTTAAAACGGAAGTACATAGCGCTAAAGTAGAGCGTTACATACTTCTTTTTTGTAGAACTAAATATGATAATTTATTCAACTATCTTAAACGTTGCTTAATTTCCTGAAGCTTTAATAGGGCTTCAACGGGAGTGAGTCGGTTAATATCCAGCCCTTCAAGGATGGTTCTTATTTCATCAAAAGTTTGAGAGTGAATGTCAAAAATGTTCAATTGTACTTTTTGCTGAGGTAAATTTCTGAGTTGTTCTTTAATATCACTTCCTCCTCTTTGTTCTTCCAGTTGATGGAGTATTTCATTTGCCCTATGTATTAGTGAATTAGGCATGCCTGCCATTTTAGCTACATGTATACCAAAACTATGTGTACTTCCACCAGGTGCCAGCTTTCTTAAAAAAACAATTTTATTGCCTATTTCTTTATTGGTGATGTGATAGTTTTTTATACGGGGGAATTTATCTGCCAGTTCGTTGAGTTCATGATAGTGCGTTGCAAATAAAGTAACCGGTTGATGGGGTGACTGATGTAAAAATTCCGCAATACTCCATGCAATTGAAATGCCATCGTATGTTGATGTTCCTCTGCCAATTTCATCGAGCAAAATCAAACTTCTTGAAGATAAATTGTTAATGATACTGGCAGTTTCATTCATTTCCACCATAAACGTACTTTCGCCACCACTTAAATTATCACTGGCACCAACCCTTGTAAAAATTTTATCAGTTACAGGAATTTTTGCTTCTGATGCAGGTACAAAGCTGCCCATATGCGCCATTAATACAATTAAACCTGTTTGTCTTAATAAGGCACTTTTACCACTCATGTTTGGCCCGGTAAGAATAATAATTTGCTGTTCATCCTTATCCAGCAATATATCATTGGCAATATAAGACTCTCCTTGTGGAAGATTTTTTTCAATAACCGGGTGCCTTGAATCTTTAATAGTAAGAAACAAATCATCATGCATTTGTGGCCGTACATATTTATTCTGCAATGCATTTTCTGAAAAACAGGTTAAACAATCAAGCAGAGCCATTACCTGTCCGTTTGTTTGTATGGGGCCAATATATTCCTGCAGCTCAATTAATATTTTTTCAAAAAGTTCAACTTCAATTTTTAATATTTTTTCTTCGGCCCCGGTAATTTTTTCTTCATATTCTTTTAACTCTGGCGTAATATACCGTTCGGCATTGGCAAGTGTTTGTTTCCTTGTCCAACCAGCAGGCACTTTGTTTTTATGTGTATTGGTTACTTCTAAATAATAACCAAAAACATTGTTGAATGCAATTTTAAGTGAGGGTATTCCTGTTGCTTCACTTTCTCTCTGTTGTATTTCCAGTAAGTATTCTTTGCTATGATGTACAATGCGTCTTAATTCATCAAGCTCAGGATTTATCTGATCATTAATTACGTCTCCTTTTGTAACCAGTGGAGGAGGGTTGTCAACAATTTCTTTGATTATTTTTTCGGCAATGTAATGACATGGATTAATTGTATCTCCTAGCCGTTTTAAATAAGCATTCGATGAGGCTTCGCATACTTCTTTAATCTTATTTGCAAACTGTAATCCTTTTGCAAGTTGTAACACTTCCCGGGGATTAATTTTCTTGAGTGGGAGTTTGGCAACCAATCGTTCAACATCGCCACTTTGTTTTACTAAAGTTTGTAATTGCTTTCTGGTATCAGTATTTAAAATGAATGCAGCCACTGCTTCATGCCGTTCATTAATACGTTCTATATCTTTTAAAGGCAAAACCATCCATCTGCGCATCAGTCTTGCGCCCATTGGAGATACCGTGTTATCCATCACCTTCAACAATGAATGGCCACCTTCAGTATTTGAACCAAGTAATTCAAGGTTGCGTATAGTGAAACGATCCATCCATAAATAATCGGCTTCATCCAATCTTTGTATAGATGTAATATGGCCCAGGTTAGGATGTTCTGTTTCTTTTAAATAATGTAATACAGCACCGGCTGCAATAATACCCAGGTTAAATTCTTCAATTCCAAATCCCTTAAGTGAATGGGTTTGAAAATGTTTTAACAATAATTCGTTGGCATAGGTTTCAGAAAAAATCCATTCGTCTAAATGATAGGTATAAAATTTACTTCCAAAAAGTTCCTTAAACTGTTTTTGGCGGTTGCGGTTAAAAATAACTTCTGATGGTTTTAAACTTTGTAATAATTTATCAGCATATTCTTTATTTCCTTCAGCAACAAAAAACTCTCCTGTGCTGATATCTGTAAAGGCAAGTCCGAATTTTTCATCCTGTTGCTGAACAGCGGCAAGAAAATTATTGCTGTTATGTTCAAGTAATTTATCATTGGTAGTTGTACCGGGAGAAAGTAATTCTGTAACACCTCTTTTTACAATTCCTTTTGCCTGTTTTGGATCTTCCAGTTGATCACAAATGGCAACTCTGTGGCCAGCTTTTACAAGTTTATGTAAATAAGTATCTAACGCATGATGAGGAAATCCGGCAAGTTCACTGCTTGATGCGGATCCGTTATTTCGCCTGGTTAATGTAATGCCAAGTATCTGAGAAGTAAGTATGGCATCTTGTCCGAAAGTTTCATAAAAATCACCAACTCTGAAAAGTAAAATGGCATCGGGGTATTTGGCTTTTATAGCCCCGTGTTGCTGCATTAATGGAGTATCTGTAGCGCTTTTTGCCATCCTCGCAAATATAGCAAGTGGCTGTATCTTAAAACAATTAGTTTTTTTAAAAACCAATCAAAATAATGCATTGAAAATTCCTGAAAATGTAGGTTAAAAAAGCCTTGAACTAAATATTATCTGTAAACAATTGCATGTTCAAGCGTACAGAATTTTCTGAACATTTCACTTACACCGCAATATTTTTCCTGAGAAAGCTGAACAGCTTTTTCAATTTTTGATTGGTCTTCTTCAGAAACACTAATTCTGTAGGTTACTTTTACCCAATTATAAATTTTAGGATATTCTTCAGTTTGGGTTGCTTCCACATCAATTTCAAAGTTGTTGTAAGCAATTCTCATTTTATTTAGAGTAGAAACAACATCTAACCCTGTACAACCTGCCAGCGAAACAAGCATGAGTTGTTTTGGACGTGGACCGAGATCATTACCACCATCTTCTTCCTTAGTATCAATAATAATTTGATGGTTCTCCAGTTCGGTTTGAAAAGTCATGCCCCCTGTAAACCTGGATGTTATTTTTTGCATTGTTTGAAAATTCTTTCAAACAAATCTAAAAGAAAATCAGTTTACGGAAATTTTTGGCATAATGATCCCTGAAAGCTGCTGTGCTGTCATGGCGCCTGATTGGCGCCATAAAAGTTTTCCTTTTTTAAACAACAATAAAGTAGGAACACCGCTGATGTTATAAGATTCTGCTACATGTGGGTTTTTGTCAACATCAATTTTGATGATTTTAAAAGCTTCTCCATGTAATTTCTTCAGCTTTTCAAGTTCGGGTGCAAGCATTCTGCATGGCCCGCACCATTCTGCAGAAAAATCAACCAACACAGGTACATCATCTTCAATGATTTCTTTGAAATTTTTCATACACTTAATTATTTAAAGCACTAACAATATACCAGTTCCTGCTATATTCTTTTTTATGCTTTTTTTGTTTCACAGGTTGAAAATCCAAAGATGGCATAAAGAGGACAAAAACTGATAAGGCTAGTTAATACAAACACTGCTGCTAATACTAATAATACAATTCCTAAAGTACCGGTAATGATGTTTGTAAAATATAAAACTGCAATAATAGCAGCTACAAGTAATCTTACAATTCTGTCTGCATTGCCCATGTTCTTTTTCATAATAATTTTATTTTATGTTTAAAAAATGCCTTACAGCCCAAACAATTAATGTAATAATTGCAATGCATGAAATACAAACTGCAATGAATTTAAAAATCTTTGAGCTCATGTAAATTGTTACTGAAAACAAAATTATACATAATAATATTAGTTTAAGGTGATGCAGATCACCTCAAAAAAAACTGGTTATAATAATAACTTTATTGTATGATTCGTTTGCTGAATAAGACCTTCAGCTTCTAGTTTTTTCAATGTTCTTGTAACAGCTTCTCTGGAACTTCCAAGATCATTGGCTATTTCTTTATGCATGATAGTTAATACAGGGCTCTTTTTTATTTCTGCTTTTAATTTGAGATAATTCAAAATCCGCTTATCTAACTGAAGGAAAATCAACTCCTGAATGGTTTCAATTAATTCGTTGTAACGGGAATAATACTGGCGATAAAAAATGTTCGATAGATCACTGTACTCAGAAGTCCATTTATTTAATTTCTCAGCTGGAAGTAATAAAACAGTTGATTCCTCTTCTGAAACTGCATATATCTTGCTTGAATCATTGTTCAGAACGGCTGCAAAAGACATCACACAGCCTTCATTTGGTTGTATATAATATAAGAGAAGTTCTTTTTCATCGTTTTGCGTAAATACTTTTAACAACCCCGAAAGTACAATGGGTACCACTTTCACATATTGCCCTCTTTTAAGAAGTCCAGTTCTGGCAGGAAAAGTTACAATATCACCATAATGACAAATTTCTTCAATTAAATGAGGGTGGAGATGTGATAAAAAAGGAGTTAAAGACTCTTGTAAAATGGGCATAAAGGCAATATCAATTACGAATTTATAAATCAAAGTTCGTAAAATGGGCATATTAGTCAGAATCTCCTAAAAAATAACAGTTGCTTCAAAGGAAAAATTCAATTTTTCCCCCTACCTTTGCCGTCCAAAAAATCAGGAATATGGCTAGAGTTTGTCAGCTTACAGGTAAGGTGCCCATGGGTGGAAACAAGGTTTCGCACTCAAATATTAAGACAAAGCGTCGGTTTTTGCCCAATTTACAAACCAAGCGCTTTTTCCTGGCCGAAGAAGATAAATGGGTAACACTTAAAGTTTCTACAGAAGCTATACGTACAATCAACAAAAGAGGGTTGTATAGTGTGGTTAAGGAATTGAGAGCAAAAGGAGAACATATTTAATAAGTATATTTTAAATTGAGCTACAATGGCAAAGAAAGGCAATCGTGTTCAGGTTATAATGGAATGTACAGAGCATAAAACTTCGGGAAAGCCGGGTACAAGCCGATATATTACCACTAAGAACAAAAAGAACACACCAGAGCGTTTAGAGTTGAAAAAATTCAACCCAATCCTCAAAAAAGTAACTGTTCACAAAGAAATTAAGTAATGTGATTTTTTAATGTTTGGTTGATAGAAAGTATCAAATCAATCTTAAAACTTCCGATTTTCAAATTTTTCAAATTGCAGAAATGGCAAAAGCAGCAAAAACGGCGATAAAGACAAAAGATCAAAAAGCCGCAGCAGAAGCAAAGAATTGGAGTAAAGTAATTAAAGCTGTACGTAGTCCTAAATCAGGTGCGTATACTTTTAAAGAAGCAATTGTGCATAAGGATAAAGTGAAAGAATTCCTGGCTCAAAAATAATTTGTACTTCATTAAGTATTTGCAAAGCTGTTCCAAATTATAGATGGAGCAGCTTTGTTGTTTTTATACAATGAGCGGAATTATTTGTTACTACAAAGAAAAATAAGAACAATGGGATTTTTTGATAAACTATTTGGCAAAAAAGAAAAAGAAAGCCTCGACCAGGGTTTGGAAAAAACCAAAGAAGGCTTTTTGGGAAAGATAGCAAGAGCAGTGGCCGGCAAAAGCACTGTTGATACAGAAGTGTTAGATAATCTGGAAGAAGCATTGGTAAGTGCTGATGTAGGAATTGAAACAACAGTAGAAATTATTGAACGTATTGAAGCAAGAGTAACAAAGGATAAATATATTAACACCTCAGAGCTTAATTCAATTCTTCAGCAGGAAATCGAAAATATTCTTGTTGATGCACCAGCAGATACTACATATACCGATTTTGATTTACCATCAGGTAAAAAGCCTTTTATAATTATGGTGGTTGGTGTAAATGGTGTTGGCAAAACAACTACCATTGGTAAGCTTGCTCACCATTTTAAAAATGCGGGTAAATCTGTTATGTTAGGCGCAGCAGATACCTTTCGTGCAGCAGCAGTTGATCAATTAACAATTTGGAGTGAGCGTGTTGGAGTTCCAATTATTAAAAAAGAAATGGGAAGCGATCCTGCATCTGTTGCATTTGATGCCGTTAAAAGTGCAGTTGCTAAAGAAGTAGATGTGTTGATTATTGATACTGCCGGCAGGCTTCATACTAAAACTCATCTCATGGATGAGTTAACCAAAATAAAACGTGTTGTACAAAAAGTAATACCCGATGCACCTCATGATGTATTATTGGTATTAGATGGATCAACAGGACAAAATGCAATTGAACAAGCCAAACATTTTACGGCAGCAACAGAAGTAACAGGATTAGTTATTACAAAACTTGACGGCACGGCAAAGGGTGGGGTGGTATTGGCAATTGCACATCAATTTAAAATTCCCGTAAAGTTTATTGGAGTTGGTGAAAAAGTTGAAGATCTGCTTGTTTTTAATAAACATGAATTTGCAGATAGCTTATTCAATATGAAAAAATAACTGGTTAAAAAGTCTATAAAAGAAAAAACCTTCTGTAAACAGAAGGTTTTTTTTGATTCAAAAGAATCTTATTTCTTTTTAGCAGCTTTCTTTTTAGGAGCAGCTTTTTTCTTTGGAGCAGCTTTTTTAGTAGCTTTCTTTTTTGGAGCAGCTTTTTTAGCAGCTTTTTTCTTTGTAGCCATTTTTTTTAGAATTTAATAGTTAGTAAAAAAACCTTAACGGAGTAAAAGTAAAAAAAAATTCTAATAAAAAAAATTTTTTAAACTCAGGCCGAAATAGGGGCTATAGAAACAAAAGTCTTATCGTCTTTTCCTTTTTTAAATTCAACAACACCATCAGTAAGTGCAAAGATGGTAAAATCTTTACCTACACCAACGTTTTTACCAGGATGATAAACAGTTCCACGCTGACGAATAATTATATTTCCGGCAGTTGCTGGTTGACCTCCATAGATCTTTACACCAAGACGTTTGCTTTGTGAATCACGACCATTCTTTACACTACCTTCACCTTTTTTGTGTGCCATTGTATGAAAATTTGAAATTTAAGAATCTCAACTATTAAAGTTGAATTCAACTTTTTTATGCGATTGCTGTTACTTTAATCTGAGTATATAAAGTGCGATGTCCTTTCTTTTTACGAAATCCTTTACGACGTTTCATTTTAAAGGCAATTACTGTTTTTCCTTTCTTTTCAGCAAGGATCTCAGCTTTTACTTTTTTCTTTACATCGGTTCCGATGTTGATCTTTCCATCAACATCAACTAATAAAACATCAGCGAACTCAACTTCATCACCTGCATTTCCTTCAATGTGGGGAACATACAAACTTTGTCCTTCTGATACCTTAAATTGCTGACCGGCTATTTTAACTACTGCAAACATAACTTTCCAATATTAGGGGTGCAAAGGTAGGGATATTTTCCTTTTTAAAGTAATATTTAAACCAAAAAATTTACCTCTTTTTTTAACGGTTCTGTTTAAGTGCGTAAAGCTAAATTTGCTTCTCTATTCAACCATATTTAATGAAAATCAAGTCATTTCTGGCTAAGCCTTTTGCAGGATACATTTACCGGGAGATCAAAAAAGACATGGCTTCGGCTATTCAAAACCAGGATGAAATTTTAAAAAATCTCATCAAACAGGGTTCAAAAACAGAATTTGGCCGTGATCATCATCTGGAAAACGTAAAAACGTATGCAGAATTTGCACAATCTGTTGCTATCAGGGATTATGAACAGTTTAAACCTTATATAGAAAAAATAAAAGAAGGCAAGCATAATGTGCTTTGGAAAGGTCTCCCTATCTATTTTGCTAAAACAAGCGGTACTACCAGTGGAGTAAAATACATCCCCATTACAAAGGATTCAATCTCAAATCACATCAATACAGCACGCAATGCTTTGTTATGTTATATAGCAGAAACCGGCAATAACAAATTTACCGATGGTAAAATGATATTTCTTTCTGGTTCACCTGAATTAGAAAGAGTTGCCGGAATTCCCACAGGCCGTTTAAGTGGAATTGTGAATCATCATGTTCCGGGCTATTTAAGAAAGAATCAATTGCCTTCTTATGAAACCAATTGTATAGAAGACTGGGAAACGAAACTGGATAAAATTGTAGATGAAACACTAGCTCAGGATATGACCCTAATCAGTGGTATTCCACCTTGGATGCAAATGTATTTTGACCGCTTAATTGAAAAGAGTGGTAAAAAAGTAGGTGATCTTTTTCCTCAGTTTAGTGTAATGGTACAAGGTGGTGTAAATTTTCAACCTTATAAAACTAAATTGTTTGAAAGCATTGGAAGAAGTGTAGATACAATTGAACTTTTCCCGGCCAGTGAAGGTTTTTTTGCTTTCCAGGATAGTCAAAAAGAAGAAGGCCTGTTATTAAATACCAACTCCGGTATTTTCTATGAATTTATTCCTGCAAATGAAATTTTTAATGAAAACCCAACAAGACTGAATTTGAAAGATGTGAAATTGGGAGAAAATTATGCTCTTATTGTAAATAGTAATGCAGGTTTATGGGGTTATAATATTGGCGATACGGTCAAATTTGTTTCTACAAATCCTTACCGGTTAGTTGTAACCGGGCGTATCAAGCATTTTATTTCTGCTTTTGGAGAGCATGTGATAGGTGAAGAAGTAGAATCTAGTCTAATGAACGTATCTGTTGATGAAAATGTAAAAATTGTTGAGTTTACAGTAGCTCCTCAAATTCAACAAAATCATGAGAAGAGTTATCATGAATGGTTTATTGAATTTGAAAATATGCCTGCTGATATGGAAGTTTTTTCTAAAAAGGTTGATGAAAAACTTCGGGCAAAAAATATTTATTACGATGATCTTATAAAGGGGAACATTCTTAACGAGTTAAAAATTACTCCTATCCGTAAAAACGGATTTATTGATTATATGAAAAGTGTAGGCAAATTGGGCGGTCAGAATAAAGTACCAAGACTCAGCAACGACAGAAAACTGGCTGATGAATTGCAACCGTATGTAATTAATAATTAGCTTTAGCTTTTTCTACTAAATTTTATTATGAACCTGAAACGTATTGCCATATTTGGTTCCACTGGAAGCATAGGAACACAAGCACTTGATGTAATTAGAGCAAATCCGGATTTATTTGAAGTAGAAATCCTTACTGCACATACAAATGATGAATTACTGATACAGCAGGCTATTGAGTTTAAACCAAATGCAGTAGTAATAGTTGATGAAAAGAAATATGAGAAAGTAAAACAAGCTTTATCATCAACACTTATAAAAGTATTTACAGGTGAACAGTCACTGGAAGAAGTGGCCGATTTTGAAACCTATGATATGATGCTTGCCGGAATAGTAGGATTTGCAGGATTAAAACCAACACTGCGGGCAATAAAAAATAAAAAAGCAATTGCACTTGCAAATAAAGAAACATTGGTTGTAGCAGGCGATATAATTATGCAAAAGGCAGTGGAAAACAGAGTGCCAATTATTCCAGTTGATAGTGAACATTCTGCAATATTTCAATGTCTTGTTGGGGAAGCAAAAAACAGAATCGAAAAAATTATTCTAACTGCTAGTGGTGGGCCTTTCAGAGGGAAAAAGCCGAATTTTTTACTCAATGTAAAACGGGATCATGCATTGCAACATCCTAATTGGAGTATGGGTGCAAAAATTACCATTGATTCCGCAACACTTATGAACAAAGGGCTTGAAATGATTGAAGCCAAATGGCTTTTTAATTTAAAACCAGAGCAGGTTCAGGTTGTTATACATCCGCAAAGTATTATTCACAGCATGGTTCAATTTGAAGATGGAAGTATTAAAGCTCAAATGGGTTTACCTGATATGAAGTTGCCTATTCAATATGCGATGGCTTTTCCTCAACGGATTCATAATAATTTTCCACGCTATGATTTTAAAAAAGTAAATACTTTATCATTTGAGGAGCCCGATCTTAAAACATTCAGAAATTTAGCAATTGCTATTGATGCTTTAAATAAAGGTGGAAATTTACCTTGTGTAATGAATGCAGCTAACGAGATTGCTGTTTGGGGATTCCTTCGCAATCGGATTGGATTTTTAGATATGACTGATTTAATTGAAAAAACAATGAATCATGTACCGTTTATTGAAAAGCCAACACTCGATGAATACCTTGAAAGTGATGCAGAAGCAAGAAATTATGCAGCTTCTATGGTGCATCTGTAAATTTTACAAAAAAATTCTGAACCCACTTCTTATTTTTTAATTGATATTTGCAATCCGTTAAACTGAAAACAAAGAATATTTTATTTATGTTATTAGCAATTAATCTGGCAGAGTTTGGAATTAAGGCAGCACAATTATTATTGTCGCTTTCCATCCTTGTTATTTTTCATGAGTTTGGTCATTACATTACTGCAAAGTGGTTTAAATGCCGTGTAGAAAAATTTTATTTATTTTTTGATCCCTGGTTCTCTGTATTTAAAAAACAAGTTGGGGAAACAGAATATGGTGTTGGATGGTTGCCCTTAGGCGGGTATGTAAAAATTGCCGGAATGATTGATGAGAGCATGGATAAAGAAGCCATGAAATTACCAGCACAACCTTGGGAATTCAGAAGTAAACCGGCATGGCAACGTTTAATAATTATGATTGCGGGTGTAACCGTAAATGTCCTGCTTGCTTTTATTATTTATGCAATGATTTTATTTACATGGGGAGAAGATCGTATTCCTATGAGTAGTTTAAAAAATGGCATATGGGCGCAAGATCAATTATTGCTTGACATTGGATTGCAAAACGGGGATAAAATTATTCAGGTAAGCGGTAAACCTATTGTTTACCTTTCTGATTTAAATGCAAAAGTTTTAACAGGTAATAATATTCTTGTTGAACGCAATGGAGTTAAAAAAGAAATTTTAATCCCGGTAAATCTGGTTGAAAAATTAATTGAAAGTAAAAGAAAGCGTGGTTTATTATCATATCGAATTCCCGCAATAGTTGGTAAGTACGATAAGAAGGATACTTTTTATGGTAAGCAAGCTGGTCTGTTAGAAATGGATCAGATTCTTTCAATTGATGGAACACCTGTTTCTTACTATGATGAAATGTTTCCATTATTACAAAAGAAAAGCGGAAGTACTTCAGATTTAACTGTATTACGTGGTACTGATACAATTAAATTAACCAGCAAAGTTGATAAAGACGGAAGAGTAGGAATTCCTTATTTAATGACTGAGCAATATGCTTCTATGGGAGTTGTTGCATTAGATCATCAGAGTTATGGATTCTTTGAATCTTTTCCAGCTGGCATTAAAAAGACAGGTGAAAAATTAATGTTTTACATCGATCAGTTCAGGCTGATACTTAATCCTGAAACAGGGGCATATAAAGGTATTGGCGGATTTAAATCAATGGGTTCTATTTTCCCTTCTGTTTGGGATTGGGAAAGCTTTTGGAATATTACAGGTTTATTCAGCATTATACTTGCCTTTATGAATTTGTTGCCTATTCCTGCTTTAGATGGCGGACATGTTTTGTTTACTTTAATTGAAATGATAACGGGGCGCAAACCCAACGAAAAGTTTTTGGAATATGCACAAATAGTGGGCATGGTTATTCTGTTTAGTTTGTTGATTTATGCCAATGGAAATGATTTGTTTGGCTGGAACAGATAGGAAAATAAAAAATTAAAAATGAATAATGTTAAATGAGAAGGTGATGCAAGTCCTTTCTCATTTTTTATTATTACTCAAACAGAGCTATTTAAGTT